>NZ_DAIPZB010000003.1:0-172013 GCF_036782435.1 Pinisolibacter sp.
TCTCCTGTCGACGGATTCCAGTTCAGAACGAGGACATCCCCGGGGGCAAGGTCATTCTCTATCTGGATTTTAATGCACAGCGAACATAAATTAGCGCTTCTCTGCGGAACGCGGAGTTATTGATTTTTTTGCCATTTTCTACGTTTGGTAAGCGACTGACGTCTCAGGGGAACCTTCAGGGGCTCAGCCGTGGAAGAGTCGCCACAGTTGGCATGTCGATCAATATCTGCCCGGCAAGCCGCCATTCGCCGCCTCCTGAATCAGAAGCGCCGGCCTCCCGGCCGGCGCTCCCTCCATCTCAATGATGCGAATTCCGCATCAGCCGGATCATCTTCAGATTGATCACCCCGAAGCGGAACATCTGCCAGGGCAGGAACTTGCGCATGAAGCAGGTGAGCCGGGTCGGCTTCGGCGGATAGTAGGCCTGCTGGTAGGGCTCTTTGTTGGTGACGGTCATGTTGCGTTTCTCCCGGTGTCTCGATCTTTTCGTCGTGTTTCGTGTCGATCAATCCGGCAGCAGCGACCAGCCGGGACGCATCTTGGCCTGATAGATGAAGGTGTAGTGGAGCATCGCCTTCATCCAGTGGCCGGCGAGACCGATCTCGCCGAAGGTCAGCGACAGGTCACGACCGTAGACCGGGTACTTCTCGTAGTCCGGCACGACGGGGAAGACGGTCATCGTCGCCGCCGAGCCGGTGAACATGTTGCGCCCCGTGGAGGCGACGCAGGCCGCGCCCATCTTGGCCATCGAGGCGTGATGGGTCGGGGCGGCAGCGCCGTCGAGCATGTCGAGGATCGACGAGGTCACCGCGATCGCCATGGCGGCCGAGGGCATGCCGGTGCGCGGCGGGGCCGGACTGATCGCCGTGCCGTTGGGGCTCGACATCGGCTTGGAGATCGGATGCGGCGGCGCGAAGGCGATGCCGACGGCGAAGAGGTTCGGATAGACCGGGTTCTGATAGGTCGACGGCCAGTCCTTGGCCGACCATTCGGCGAAGGGGCGCGGCGTGTAGTCGCCGTCGACCTTCATGAAGCCGGAGGGCGCGAAGATCTTGGCGGTGATGTCCTCGCCGGCCTTGTCGAAGGCCTTCAGGCCGACGCCGGCGAAGGGCGGGATCAGCATGGCGAAGTCGAAGCCGACTTCGCCCTTGGAGCCGTCGAGCAGCTCGTAGTGGATCTTGCCGGCCTCGACCTTGTTGACCGCGGCGCGGGTGATCCATTCGATGCCGCGCTCGACCATCAGGCTCTCGGCGAAGACCTTGCCGTTGGTGATGTAGCCGCCGCGCTCGATGTGGACGCCGCCCATGCCGAAGTCGCCGAGCTCGTATTCGTTGGAGATCCAGATCAGCCGCGCCTTGTCGCGGACGCCGGCGTCGCGCAGCACGTGCTCGACGTTGTAGATGTATTCGAAGGCCGCGCCCTGGCAGGTGCAGTTGCCGTGGCCGGTGCCGATGACGATGGTCTTCTCCTCGCCGCGACGCATCGCATCGATGGTCGCCTGGAGTTTGTGATTGGCCTCCTGCGCATGGGAAGCGGTGCAGACCGACACGGTGTGACCGTGGTCGGGGCCGAGGCCTTCGGTGGCGCCGAAGTTCAGCTTCGGCCCGGTCGAATTGATCAGGTAGTCGTAGGGGATCCGGGCGGTCTGGCCGGCCTTGTCGGCGCTGGTGTATTCGACCAGCACATGCGGCGAGGGATCCTCGGGGCTGCCTTCGGGGTGGATCGACAGGGCCTTGGCCTGATGGAAGGGCACACCGATCCGCTTGTAGAGCGGGGCGAGCTCGAAGGTCACCTGATCCTCGTTCATCTGGCCGACACCGACCCAGATGTTCGAGGGAACCCAGTTCCACTTGGCGTTGGGCGAGACGACCACGACCTCGTAGGGCGTCTTCGTCTTGCGGCGACCGCGCACCAGATAGCGCGCCGCCGTGTGGCCGGAAATCCCGGCGCCGAGAATGACGATCTGTTTCTTCGAACCTTGCGTTGCCATCTGGCCCCCTCCCCAGGGTCACCGATTCCCACCCGCGGGATCGGATCTTTCTCGACCTGGCGGTAACCTTATGTCGTCGCACCCGAATATGAAAACATTTCATTCGTCGAATGAATCGAAAACCGGGCAGGCGAGACACGCGGCACGCGTCGGATGGCCGGCGCCGCTCGACCGCCGGGCCGATCGCCCCCCTGTAACGAAACGTCTCCGCCCTACGTATCGGGAGGGCAAGGAGGTTTTCCATGTATCGCAAGGATCCCGACAGAGTCGCGGCACTGACCCGCGAGCAGTATCGCGTCACCCAGGAGAACGGCACCGAGTATCCCGGCACCGGCGAGCATCTGAGGAATTTCGCCCCCGGGCTCTATGTCGACATCGTCTCGGGCGAACCGTTGTTCGTCTCGACCGACAAGTTCGAGTCCCATTGCGGCTGGCCGAGCTTCTCGAAACCGGTCGAGCCGGCCAACGTCGCCGAACTGCGGGACGCGACCCACGGTATGATCCGCACCGAAGTGCGCTCGGCCCACGGCGACAGCCACCTCGGCCACGTCTTCCCCGACGGGCCGCGGGAGCGCGGGGGCCTGCGCTACTGCATCAATTCGGCGGCCCTGCGGTTCGTGCCGAAGGCGGAGATGGAACGGGAAGGCTATGGTGCCTATCTCGATCAGGTGGAGGGATGAGATGAGCGAACGTGCACTGCTCGCCGGCGGTTGCTTCTGGGGCATGCAGCAGCTGATCCGCCGCATCCCCGGGGTGATCTCGACCCGCGTCGGCTACTCGGGCGGCGACGTCGCCCACGCCACCTATCGCAACCACGGCGACCACGCCGAGGCGGTGGAGATCGTCTTCGATCCCGAGGTGGTGTCGTTCCGCGATCTTCTGGAATTCTTCTTCCAGATCCACGACCCGACCACGGTCGACCGACAGGGCAACGACCGGGGCCGCAGTTATCGCTCGGCGATCTTCTTCGTCGACGACGAACAGAAGCGGGTGGCGCTCGACACCATCGCCGACGTCGACGCCTCGGGCCTGTGGCCGGGCAAGGTGGTCACCGAGGTGAAGCCGGCCGGCGACTTCTGGGAGGCCGAGCCCGAGCACCAGGACTACCTGGAGCGCATCCCCTGGGGCTACACCTGCCACTTCGTGCGGCCGAACTGGAAACTGCCGAAGCGGTCGGATGCGGCGTGAGCGATCCCGCGGCGGCGCCTCGGCGCCGTCGGGTCGATCCGGGTGGCGCCATGGCATCGCCGAGGCGTTCGCTCGGGGCGGCGCCGCCATCGGTCGGGGCACGGTGAGTGCCGCGGGCGTCCCTTCTCCCCTTGCGGGAGAAGGTGCCCGAAGGGCGGATGAGGGGTCCGGGCCTCTCGTCGACCCGCAGGGTCCGCCGATCGGTCCGATCGCTGCTTCGCGGCGCCCCCTCATCCGCCCCTTCGGGGCACCTTCCCCCGCGAAGGGGGGAAGGAAGAGGGGCACTTCGACGGGCCGTAGATCCCCGAACGGACTTCGAGCGATCGCCCCGGCGGCGCGCCCCCTCCCCATTTCCGTCGCCCTGCGTTATCCCGATCCCGTGCCGTCCCGGCGCGGAGAATCGCCTCGCATGCCCCCTCGCCCGCCCGCTCCTCCCCGCGCCTGGCAGCGGATGCTCTCCGGCCGCCGGCTCGATCTGCTCGATCCGTCGCCGCTCGACGTCGAGATCGAGGACATCGCCCACGGCCTCGCCCGTGTCGCTCGCTGGAACGGCCAGACGATCGGCGACCACGCCTTCTCCGTCGCGCAGCACTGTGTGCTGGTCGAGGAACTGGCGCTTCGGCTGGAGCCGATCCTGGCGCCGAAGTGGCGGATGGCGGTGCTGCTGCACGACGCACCGGAATATGTCATCGGCGACATGATCTCGCCGTTCAAGGCGGTGATCGGCGGCGGCTACAAGACGGTCGAGCACGCGCTCGAGACCGCCATCCACATCCGCTTCGGCCTGCCGGCGGCGCTTCCCGCGATGATCCGCACGTTGACCAAGCGTGCCGATCACGTCTCGGCCTATTTCGAGGCGATCGAACTCGCCGGATTCGAGAAGCCCGAGGCGGAGAAGATCTTCGGCCGGCCGAAGGGGTTTCCCGATCGGCTCGGGCTCGAGCCCTGGCCGATCGCCAAGGCACAGGCGCGGTTCCTCGAGCGTTTCCACGATCTCGATGCGCAGATGCGCGCCGCCGTTTGAGGCGTTCTCGAAAGCGGCTCGCCATGTTTCCGGCCGGATGACGTGGCAGGGACACTCCGAAACGGGGCTTTTCGCGCGGGTCGTTCCAACGACGGCGAAAATGCTTCAGATTTGATCGACACCTTCGCCGGATCCGCTCATGTCCACCTTGCACGTCTGTTCCCTGTCGCGCCTCCACGACACGGTGGTGCGGGTCGGCGCCTCGCATGTCGCGACCCTGATCAACGCCGGCACGCCGGTCGAGCGGCCGCCGTCGATCCGGCCGGAGAATCACCTGTTCCTCGGTTTCAACGACATCGTCGAGCCGATGGAGGGGATGCTGCCGGTCTCGTCGGCGCAGATCGCCCGTTTCCTCGACTTCGTCACGACCTGGGATCGGGCGCAGCCGATGGTGGTGCACTGCTGGGCCGGCATCTCGCGCTCGACCGCCGGCGGCTACGTCGCGGCCTGCGCCCTGTTGCCACAAGTCGACGAGGCGGCGATCGCCCGGGAGTTGCGGGCGCGGGCGCCGTCGGCCACGCCGAACGGCCGGGTGGTGGCGATGGCCGATGCGTTGCTCGGTCGCGACGGGCGGATGGTGGCGGCCATCAGGTCGATCGGCCGCGGCGCCGACGCCTACGAGGGCAAGCCCTTCACCCTGCCGCTCGAGGCGGAGGCATGGTCGTGAGGCGGACACGATGACCGGCGGTGCGGCACGCCTGGAGATCGGCCTCAACGCGGCGATCGTCGCGGTGCGCGGCGACGTGCCGTTGATCCTCACCGTCGTCGGCGACGGCGAAGCGCAGGAGGCGCTGCCCTTCGGCCCGTTCGATCCGGTGCGCCACCGCACCCTGGAGATCGGCCTCAGGTCGTGGGTGGAGGCGCAGACGGCGCTCAGGCTCGGGTATGTCGAACAGCTCTACACCTTCGGCGATCGCGGCCGCTACGCGCGCGCCGGCGACGTCGGCCCCCATGTCGTGTCGGTCGGCTATCTGGCGTTGACGCGTATCGCCGGACGCGGCGAGGGCGCGGAAGAGGCGATGCCGGCCTCGCAGGAACTGGCGCGGGCCGGCGCCGCCTTCCGGCCGTGGTACGACCATTTCCCCTGGGAGGATTGGCGGCACGGTCGGCCGGCGGTGGTCGACGAGGCGATCCTGCCGGCGCTGCGCGCCTGGGTCGCCGAAGCGCCGGAGGACGCCGATCCGGCGCGGGCGCTCGGACGCGCCGAGCGGCTGCGTCTCGCCTTCGGTGCCGACGGCGCCCCTTTCGACGAGGAGAAGGTGTTGGAGCGCTACGAGCTTCTGTACGAGGCGCGACTGGTGGAGGAGGCGCAGCGCGATCGCGCCGCGGCGGGGCACCCGCCGCTCGGCCCGCCGATCGCCGGGCTCGGCCGGCCGATGCGCTTCGACCACCGCCGCATCCTCGCCACCGCGATCTCGCGGCTTCGCGCCAAGCTGAAGTACCGGCCGGTGGTGTTCGAGCTGATGCCGGAGAGCTTCACGCTCACCGAGCTGCAGCGCACCGTCGAGGCGATCTCCGGCCGCCATCTGCACAAGCAGAACTTCCGCCGGCTGGTCGAGACGGCAGCGCTGGTCGAGGCGACCGGCGAGACGTCGCTCACCACCGGCGGACGGCCGGCGTGTCTCTACCGCTTCCGCCGAGAGGTACTCGGCGAGCGCCCCGCGCCGGGCCTCAGGCTCGGTGCGCGGGGGTGAGGCCGGCCGCACCGCGGCTCGCTCCACACGGGACGGGCGGCTCAGCCCTTCTTCGCCGGGCCGAGGCTCGCCGGGGCCGGGATGTCCTCCGGCACGAAGAAATCGGGGGCGAGCGGCTTGGTCGGATCGACGCGATAGCGATCGAAGTCGGTGAAGCCTTCCGTCGCGAGGAAGGTGTCGTCGATCAGGAAGTTGCCGGTGAAGGCGCGCGCCGGCTTGGTGAAGATCGCGTGCGCCGCGTCGGCCATGATCTCGGGCGTGCGGCTCATCGCCATCAGGCTGGCGCCGACGACGAATTCGATCGCCGAGGTGGCGATGGCGGTGCGCGGCCACAGCGCGTTGACGGCGATGCCGCGATCGCGGAACTCGCCGGCGAGGCCGAGCACGCACATGCTCATGCCGTATTTGGCGATCGAATAGGCGGTGTGGGGCGCGAACCAGTGCTCCTTCATGTCGAGCGGCGGCGACAGCATCAGCACGTGCGGATTGTCGCTCTTAGCGAGCAGCGGCGCGGCGTGCTTGGTGACCATGTAGGTGCCGCGGGTGTTGACCCCCATCATCAGGTCGAAGTGCTTCATCTCGGTCGCCGAACTGTCGGTCAGGCGGATCGCCGAGGCGTTGTTGACGACGATGTCGAGGCGGCCGAAGGTCGCCATGGTGGCCTCGAGGGCGCGGACCACCGACTCCTCTTCGCGAACGTCGACCACCAGAGGCAGTGCCTCGCCGCCGGCGGCGCGAACCGCTTCCGCCGCCGTGTGGATGGTGCCGGGCAGCTTGGGATGCGGCGTGTCGGTCTTGGCGGCGATCACCACGCGCGCGCCGTCGCGGGCGGCGCGCAGAGCGATGGCGAGGCCGATGCCGCGGGTGGCGCCGGTGATGAACAGAGTGCGTCCCTGGAGCGTGGTCATTCGGCTTCCGTTCAGGTCGGGTGTGATATCGATATCGGTCATCAGGTTAACGTATACGTCCACCACACGCCAGTGCCGAGGGCTCGGGTGGCGTGGAGCGAGGGAGTTCCGTGAAGATGGTTCGAAAGCTGGTCGTCACCTTCGTGGTGGCGGTCTTCGCCGCCACCACGCTGGCCCAGGCGCAGGTCCGACCGCGGCCGCCACAGCGGCCGCCGTGGAAGGACGTGTGCTGCGGCGGCCCGTGTTGCCCCAAGCCGCGCGTGCCGAGCCGTTGAGGGCGAAAGCGTGACGAGCGAACGAGACGCACCGAACTCGGTGAAGGACAGAGCCGGCCGCGCCATCGAAGGGTGGCGCGGCCGGCGTTCGTGGGTCGTGACGAGCGTGATCGCGGCCTTCGCCCTCGGTGGTTGGGCCTGGGGGGCGTGGGAGCACTTCGTCGCCGCGCCGCGCACCCAGAACATCGTCCGCATCACCTACACGCTGGATCTGATCGACCGCTTCGACGACACCGAGGCGCACAGGGCCTATGTCCAACTCGCCTCCGACATGAAGCCGTGGTGGGACCGGATCGAAGACCTGCAACGACGCCTCCAGGCGACGACCGCCGACGACGCCCGCGAGGCGCTGATCGCCGAACGCGACGCTTCGCTCATCGCCTTCATCAAGGAGCAGAACCTCGGGCCGAAGATCGACCTGCTGACCGGCGCCTTCGACGAATTCGTCCGCTGTCTCGACACCGCGGTGTGCGATCTCGACGTGCTCGACAAGGCGATCGGCATCGACGTCAAGCGGATCTACCGCACCTACCGGCCCTACATCCTGATGAAGCGGGCCGGCGGTGGCGCCGACGCCACCTACGGCAAGGAGCTCGAAGAGCTGTTCTTCCGCTTCCTGGGGTGAGCCGGCCGGCCTCGCCTCACTTCTTCTTGCCCATGAAGGCGGCGAAGGCGGCGGCGGCTTCCGGCGAGGCGAGGCGGCGGGCGAACTCCTTGGCCTCCTCGGCGATGCGGGTCAGCACCTCTTCGCGGCTGGTGACGTGGCCGGTGCGCAGCAGGCGGCGGGCGACGGCGAGCGCCTGACGCGGCTTGGCGGCGAGCGCTTCGGCCGCCGCCATCGCCGTCGGCTCGACCTCGTCGGGCGACACCACCCGGTTGACCATGCCGATCGTCGCGGCGCGGGGCGCGTCGAAGCCGTTGCCGAGACAGAGCAGTTCGAAGGCGAGCGGATGGCCCATGAGGCGGGGGGCGAGCAGGCTCGAGCCGCCCTCGGGGACGAGGCCGAGATCGAGGAAGGGTGTGCGGAACAGCGAGCGGTCGGAGGCGTAGACGAGATCGGCGTGGAGGAGCGCCGTCGTGCCGATGCCGATCGCCAGACCGTCGACGCCGCAGACCAGCGGCTTCTCCAGACTCGCCAGCGCCACGAGGAAGTCGATCACCTGCAGCCCGAGCTTGCCGGTCGCGGCGGCGGCGGCGAATTCGGCGACATCGTTGCCGGCGGAGAAGGCGCCGGGCACGCCGAGGAGCACGTGGACGGCGACCGCGTCGTCGGCCTCGCCCGCCGTCAGCGCCGCGGTCATCGCCTCGTACATGGTCGAGGTGAGCGCGTTCTTCTTGTCCGGCCGATCGATGCGGACGATCGATACGGCGCCGGAGCGGGTGACGGTGATGTGCTCGGAAGTGGTCATGGTCGTCTCGGCTCCCGGTCTCTTGTCGCCTGCCCTATACGTCAGGTTTCGATCGTATCGATCAATTGTCCGCATCTCGATGCGGCTGCGCGCACTCTAGGCACAGGCTCGCCGCCGCCGCAATAGCGGTGCGCCGCCCGAGCCTCGCGTTTCCGCCGGCGCGCCCCTTGTTTCGCGCCGCGAAAGGCGTCAAGGAAAGCCGCGAACGCGGGCGGCCGAGGGCGGCGCGACACGAGGCGTGAACGATGGCGGTACGCGGAACGGCGAGCGAGGCGGAACGGCAGGCGGCGATCGCGGCGGCGGTCGCGGCGCTCGCGGCCGGTCGTCTCGTCGGGCTGCCGACCGAGACGGTCTACGGGCTCGGCGCCGACGCCACCGACGGGCGCGCCGTCGCCGCGATCTACGCCGCCAAGGGGCGGCCGAGTTTCAACCCGTTGATCGCCCACGTGCCGGACCTCGCGAGCGCCGAGCGCCACGGCATCTTCGACGACCGGGCGCGCGCCCTCGCCCGCGCCTTCTGGCCGGGGCCGCTGACGCTGGTGGTGCCGAAGCGGCCCGACAGTCCGATCGCCGATCTCGCCTCGGCCGGTCTCGACAGCATCGGCCTCCGGGTGCCGGCGGAGGCGACGACGCGCGAGATCCTCGCCCGTTTCGGCCGGCCGGTCGCCGCGCCCTCCGCCAATCGTTCCGGCCGGGTCAGTCCGACGCGGGCCGCGGACGTGGTCGAGGAGTTGGGCGAGGCGGTCGCCGAGGTGATCGACGCCGGACCGACGCCGGTCGGGGTCGAGTCCACCATCGTCGCGCTCCTCGACGGGCCGGCGCGGCTGTTGCGCCCCGGCGGGGTGCCGCGCGAGACGATCGAGGCGGTGATCGGCGAGCCGCTCGCCGACGAGCCGCCGCCCACCGACGACGCCGTACCGATCGCGCCGGGCATGCTCTCCTCGCATTATGCGCCGAACGCCCGCGTCCGCCTCGACGCCGGCGAGGTCGCGGCCGGAGAGGCGCTGATCACCTTCGGGCCGACGCGGCCGAAGGGGGCCGAGCGCGCCACGGCGATCTTCGACCTGTCGCCGAGCGGCGATCTCGCCGAGGCGGCGGCCAACCTCTTCCGGGCGCTGCGGGAGCTCGACTCCGGCGGCGCGAGGAGCATCGCGGTGACGCCGATCCCGGCGGAGGGGCTCGGCGAGGCGATCGTCGATCGGCTGAGGCGGGCGGCGGCGCCACGGCCCTGACACCGGCCGCGCTTCCACACACTGCCACGACGACAGAACCGCGGTCGACCACGAGCGACGAAGGTATGACCGTAGCGACCCGGTCCGTCACGATCCGGGGGTGACGAGCGGGCGACGATCCGTCATCGTAGCGCCGGTGGTCCGGTCGGGCCGCGAAGAAGTGATTTCGCCTTCGTCGCGCCCCGTGTCACGAGATCCACGAGAAGCCGAGAGACGAAGGCCGAGTGCGGCCGAGCGACCCGAAACGCCGAATGGCGGTGACGCGAAGAGCGCCGGGTCGCGGGGAGGAAATACGCGAATGTCGACATTGCTGATCCATCATCCCGCCTGCCTCGGGCATGCGACCCCTCTCGGACATCCCGAACGGGCCGATCGGATCCGCGTCGTCGATCGCATCCTCGAACACGAGCGTTTCCAGGCGCTGGAGCGCGAGGCGGCGGCCCGCGGCACCCGCGAGATGGTCGAACTCGGCCATCCCGGCAGCTATTTCGACGAGATCTCCGCCTGCGTGCCGGCCGAGGGGCTGACGCGCCTCGACGACGACACGACCATGTCGCCGGGCTCGCTCGAGGCGGCGCTCCGGGCGGTCGGCGGCGCTTGTCAGGCGGTCGACGAGGTGTTCGAGAAGAAGGTCAAGAACGCCTTCTGCATCGTCCGTCCGCCCGGCCACCATGCCGAGTCGAAGCGCGCCATGGGCTTCTGCCTGTTCAACAACGCGGCGATCGCGGCGAAGTGGGCGCGGGCGAAGCACGGCGCCGAGCGTGTCGTGGTGATGGACTTCGACGTCCACCACGGCAACGGCACCCAGGACATCTTCTGGAACGATCCGAACCTGATGTACGCCTCGACCCACCAGATGCCGTTCTATCCCGGCACCGGCGAAGTGGGCGAGACCGGCATCGCCGACAACATCGTCAACGCGCCCTTGTGGGCGGGCGCCGGCGGCGCCGACTTCCGCGAAGCGATGGACATCGCGGTGCTGCCGCGCATCGACGAATTCCGCCCCGACATGATCATCATCTCGGCCGGCTTCGACGCCCACACCCGCGATCCGATGAGCCAGATCAATCTGGTCGAGGCGGACTTCGCCTGGGCGACGTCGCGGCTGATGGACATCGCCGATCGGCGCTGCAACAGCCGGATCGTCTCGGTGATGGAGGGTGGCTACGACCTCGAAGGCCTCGCCCGCTCCGTCGCCGCACACGTGATGACGCTGATGAAGAGCTGACCGGCGCTTCTCGCGCTTGTCGGCGGGCGGGGACATCGCCATCTTCGCGCGATGTCCGCCGCCGTCCCCCGCGACTCCCTTCTCGTGCCCGTACTCGCTCTCGGCCAGATCGTCGGCTGGGGGACGACCTATTACATGCCGTCGGTGCTGGCGCCGGACCTCGGGCGAGATCTCGGGCTCGACACCACCGGCGTCTATCTCGGCGTCACCACCATGGTCGCCTTCGGCGGTCTCGCCTCGCCGCTCGCCGGGCGGCTGCTCGACCGTTTCGGGGCGAGCCGTTTCATGGTGGCGGCGCCGATCACCATCGGCCTCGGCCATGCGCTGGTCGCCGCCTTCCCCTCGGCCATCACCTGGTATGCGGCGTGGCTGTTGTTCGGCATCGCCATGCCGTTCGGGCTGACCCTGGCGGTCAACACTTTCGTCACCCGCTTCACCGGCGTCGGCGCACGGCGGCGGATCGGGCTCGTCGCCCTGCTGGTCGGCTTCTCCCCGAGCCTGTTCTGGCCGCTGACCGCGCTGCTCGAGGCGCACCTCGGCTGGCGCGGCACGCTCGCCTGCTATGCGGCGGTCGAACTCGCCCTGCTCCTGCCGCTGCAGCTGTGGATCGCCGCGCACTGGTCGGACGTCGAGCCGAATTTCGGCTTCTCGCGCGGTCCGACGCCGCGGGTGCCGGAGCCGCCGCCGGTGACCCTGTCGCCGCGCACCCGGACGATCGCCATCGTGGCGATGGTCGTCGCCTTCACCTCACAGGGCTTCGCCTCGTGGGGATTGCCGCTGCACGTCATCCGCCTCTTCGGCGAACTCGGCCTCGACGACGCCACCGCGGTGACCGTGGCGGCGGCGAGCGGCGCGGCGACGATCGCGGCGCGCGCGATCGAAGTGACCCTCGGCCAGCGCCTGCATCCGCTCACCACCACCGGCCTGTCGATCGCCGTGCTGTCGCCGATGCTGGCGCTGCTCGGCTCGCCGCTCGATCCTCTGATCGCCGCCTGGATCTTCATCGTGGTATGGAGCGGCGCCAACGGCATCCTGTCGGTGCTGCGCAACACGCTGCCGCTCACCCTCTTCGGGGCGGAGGCCTACGGCGCGCTGATGGGACGGATGAGCCTGCCGCAGAACCTCGTCTTCGCCGCCTCGCCGGCGGTCTTCGCGCTGGCGATGGAACGCGGCGGGCCGACGTTGGCGCTGTGGCTCGCCATCGGCGCATCGCTGACGGCGCTGGTCGCGGCCGTGGTGCTGCAACGCATCGCCCATCCGCGCCGTCTCGCCGTCGCCCATTGACAGCGTCCGTCCCGCGGTGCCTCCTCGGGGGCGCCCGGAACCATGAGAGAGAGCCCGTGACCGAGATCTCCGCCGACATCGCCGCCCTGCCCTTCGAGAAGGCGCTCGCCGAACTCGAGGCGATCGTGCAGAAGCTCGAGCGCGGCGACGTGGCCCTCGACGAATCGATCGCCGCCTACGAACGCGGCGAAGCGCTCAAGGCGCACTGCCAGAAGTTGCTGTCGGCGGCGGAAACACGCGTCGAGAAGATCCGCCTCTCCGCAGAAGGACGGCCGCAGGGCGTCGAGCCGCTCGACCTCGAGCGCGGCTGAGGAGAGACGTTCCGCTTCCGGCAGCGGTCGTCGATCACGAAGACGTAAGATGTGCAAAGACCGATCGATCGGCGCAACACGCTGAAGAAAAACGACGAACATCCCGGAACCGCTGCCGTCCGCGCCGCGGCGGAAGGCCCCGAAACGGGTCGAACGGTCAAACGGTCATTTGCAGCGGGACGCTGCGTCATATATTCGAAAAGATGGCGTGTTCGTTCCGTGATCGCGCCGGGCCGGGAGACCGTGGTCGACCGACCTCACCCGCGAGAGTGTTCCAGTTGTCCATCGAGACTCCCCTTCTCGACACGGTGAAGACCCCGGAGGACCTCCGGAAGCTTCCCGATTCGGCGCTCCGCCAGCTCGCCGACGAGCTGCGCGCCGAGACCATCGACGCGGTGTCGGTGACCGGCGGTCATCTCGGCGCCGGCCTCGGGGTGGTGGAGCTGACGGTGGCGCTGCACCGCGTGTTCGAGACGCCGCGCGACATCCTGATCTGGGACGTCGGCCACCAGAGCTACCCGCACAAGATCCTCACCGGACGGCGCGACCGGATCCGTACGCTGCGGCAACCCGGCGGCCTCTCGGGCTTCACCAAGCGCGACGAGAGCGTCTACGACCCGTTCGGCACCGCCCATTCCTCGACCTCGATCTCGGCGGCGCTCGGCTTCGCCACGGCGCGCGATCTCGACGGCGGGACGAACAACGTCGTCGCGGTGATCGGCGACGGCTCGATGTCGGCGGGCATGGCCTACGAGGCGATGAACAACGCGGGCGCCAAGGGCTCGCGGCTGATCGTCGTGCTCAACGACAACGACATGTCGATCGCCCCGCCGACCGGGGCGATGAGCGCCTATCTGGCGCGGCTCGTGTCGTCGCGCACCTTCATGCAGCTGCGCGACATCGGCAAACAGATCTCCCGGCGTCTGCCGAAGTTCATGGAGATCGGCGCCAAGCGGGCGGAGGAATACGCCCGCGGCATGGCGATGGGCGGAACGCTGTTCGAGGAACTCGGCTTCTACTACGTCGGGCCGATCGACGGGCACAATCTCGACCACCTCCTGCCCGTCCTGCGCAACGTGCGCGACGCCAAGGAAGGGCCGATCCTCGTCCACGTCGTCACCCAGAAGGGCAAGGGCTACGCCCCGGCCGAGGCGGCGCCCGACAAGTATCACGGCGTCAACCGCTTCGACGTCATCACCGGCAAGCAGGCCAAGCCCAAGGGCAACGCGCCGTCCTACACCCGCGTCTTCGCCGACACGCTGACGACGGAAGCCGCCCACGACGCCAAGATCGTCGGCATCACCGCGGCGATGCCGTCGGGCACCGGTCTGGACATCTTCGGCAAGGCCTTCCCGAAGCGGGTGTTCGACGTCGGCATCGCCGAACAGCATGCGGTGACCTTCGCCGCGGGTCTCGCGGCGGGCGGCTACAAGCCGTTCTGCGCCATCTATTCGACCTTCCTGCAGCGCGGCTTCGATCAGGTGGCCCACGACGTGGCGCTGCAACGGCTGCCGGTGCGCTTCCCCATCGATCGCGCCGGCTTCGTCGGTGCCGACGGGGCGACCCATGCCGGCGCCTACGATCTCGCCTATCTCGGCTGCCTGCCGAACTTCGTCGTCATGGCGCCGTCGGACGAGGCGGAACTCGTCCACATGGTGGCGACGTCGGTGGCGATCGACGATCGTCCCTCGGCCTTCCGTTTCCCGCGTGGCGAGGGCGTCGGCTGCGATCTGCCGATGCGCGGCACGCCGCTCGAGATCGGCAAGGGCCGGATCGTCCGCGAAGGCACGAAGATCGCCATCCTGTCGCTGGGGACGCGGCTCGCCGCCTCTGTCGAGGCGGCCGAGACGCTGGAGGCGCACGGGCTGTCGACCACGGTCGCCGACGCGCGCTTCATGAAGCCGCTCGACCGCGATCTGCTGCGGCGGCTGGCGCGTGAACACGAGGTGCTGATCACGGTCGAGGAAGGCGCCATCGGCGGCTTCGGCAGCCATGTGCTGCATGCGCTCGCCGAAGACGGGCTGCTCGACGGCGGGCTGAAGCTGCGCACCCTGATGATGCCCGACCTGTTCCTCGACCACGGCGACCAGGAGGCCACCATGGCGGCGATCGGGCTCGACGCCTCCGGCATCGTGCGCCGCGCCTTCGAGGCGCTGGGTCGCTCGGAACTGTCGGCCGAGCCGGCCTGGCGGGCGTGATACCGAAGCGGAGGTCGGGAGATGAGCCTCGGATCCTTGCGGGTGGTGCTGTGGGTGTTGATCGTCGCCATCGTCGGCGGCCTCGGCACCTATGTCGTCCTGCGCGAAGCGCCGACGCAGAAGGCCGAGAACGGGGTGATGAAGCCGGTCGCCGGAATCGGCGGCGAGTTCTCGCTGGTCGATCAGAAGCGCCGCCCCTTCACCGAGAAGGAGCTTCTCGGCAAGCCGACGGCGATGTTCTTCGGCTACACCTTCTGTCCCGACGTCTGCCCGACGACGCTGCTCGAGGCGACGACCTGGATGAAGGAGCTCGGCGCGGACGGCGACCGGCTGCGCGTCGTCTTCGTGTCGGTCGATCCGGACCGCGACACGCCGGAGAAGCTCGACGAATATCTCGGCTCCTTCGACCCGCGCTTCGTCGGCCTGTCGGGCTCGCACGAGGAGACCGACCGGATCGTCAAGGCGTTCCGGGTCTACGCCCGCAAGGTCGAGGGCAAGGGCGGCGACTACACCATGGACCACACGGCGGCGACCTACCTGATCGATCCGCAGGGGCGGTTCGTCGGGGTGATCAACTTCCAGGAGCCGACCGACAAGGCGATGATCAAGATCCGCCGGCTGATGACGATGAAATGATACCGAGCGGATGAAGTTCCGACCTGTTCGGAACTTCATCAGCGAAGGCAAGCCCGAACGGGCGTCGGCCGGTCAGGCCGCAACCCACGAAATTCGGACGAGTCCGAATTTCGTGAACTCGGTATGAACCGGATCGCCGTCGCGCGACGCACCGCTTTCGTCCGATCGTCCGATCAGCGTCCGTAGCTCGCCACCACCCGGCGATCGAGTTCGTCGAGGAAGCCGCGGATGCGACGGGCGTTGCGGCCGAAATCGTGACTTCCCCAGCGGATCGACGAGCGCAGGTCGATGCGGCTGCCCGACGGCTCGGGCAGGACACGGACGACGACGTCGTCCTCGAAACCGAAGATCAGGGTGCGCGCCACCGCTTCGATGCGGCCGCGTTCGCCGTCGCCGGTGGGCTGGAGCATTTCGGTGACCTGCCAGCCCTCTTCCTCGACGAGGCGGCGGGTGACGAAGAACAGCAGGTCGGAGCCGACCGAGAAGCGGCGGGTGACGATCTCCGGCCACGCGGCATGGACACGGGCGCGCTCCTCCGGCGAGGGCGGGCGGGCCGAGGCGAGGCGTCCGGCGCGCAGGAAGGCCGCCTCGCGATAGAGCGGCGGATCGACGGCGTCGGTGGAGACGTCGGTCACCTTCGGGAAGTCGACCCACTCGACCGCCAGATAGACGACCGGCGACAGCGCCAGCACCGCCCAGATCGCGCCGATCGCCGCGTCGCGACCGCCGCGACGACCGTCGTGCCAGATGAAGGCGGCGGCGACGAGCGCCAGCACCAGCGCCACGGCGGCGAAGCCGAAGGCGGCCGCGACGAGCACCAACGCCTGGTTCGTCGGCATCATCCCCGCGCGGTGGGCGATGGTGACGATGACCAGCACCGGCACCGAGAAGGCGCCGAGCCAACGGCTCCAACCGGCGATCAGGGAGCGGCGCTCGGGCGGGCGAAAGACCATGGGGCTCCGGGGCGAGGACGGCGAACGAGAGCGCCGTAGCGAGGATTCGCCCCCACCCGGCCGGTCGCCTCCCTTACCACGGTATCGGGAGGCGAGCGAGGGAGACCGGCGGCGGGAGAGACGACGCCACGCCGGCTCGCAGACCCGTGCCCCGGCGAGCGGATCGTGCGGCTTTGACGTCGGCGGCGAAACCGGGCATGACGGCGTCCGACCGATCCCGCGCGCCTGCGCCACCCGACGAGGACGACCGATGACCGATACGCCCGAGACCGAAACCGAAACCCCCGCGACCGCCGCCGTCGAAACCCCGCCGGATCGCCTCACCGCCGATCCGGCGAGCCCGTTCTTCTCGAGCGAGACGCTGCAGCGCGGCGTCGGCGTGCGCTTCAAGGGCGTCGAGAAGTTCAACGTCGAAGAGTACTGCGTCTCGGAAGGGTGGATCCGCGTCCCCGTCGGCAAGGGCGTCGACCGTCGCGGCCGGCCGCTGCTGATCAAGCTCACCGGCGACGTCGAGGTGTGGTTCAAGGAGTGAGCGGTCCCGGCTCTCGAGCCGGGCGCGAAGGTCCGGCGGACCTTCGCGAGCGACGAACGCCTCGTGCCACGGCGCGAGGCAGGCGCCCTCGCCGCGACGCCTCCGACAGCGGCAAGGCGTCGCTCCCCCCGATCTGGGGGTTCTCGAGCGGCGATTCGATCGCCATCTCCTCAGGACCTTTCGACGATCGGGGAGAATCATCATGACGTATCGCGCTTTCGGCTCCGCTCTTCTCCTCGCCGCGACCTTCGCGGTCGCCGCACCGGCTTTCGCCGAGACGCCCGATGCGGCGCTCGTCGCCGAGGCTCGCGCCGCGGTGAAAGGGCTCGGCGAGAGCCTCAAACCGGCGCTGGTCGGGGCGCTCAAGACCGGCGGCCCGGTGGCGGCGATCGAGACCTGCCAGCAGGCGGCGCCGACCATCGCCTCGGAACAGTCGTCCGCGCACGGGCTGAAGGTCGCCCGCACGGCGCTCCGAGTGCGCAACGAGGGCAACGCCCCGGACGCCTTCGAGCGCAAGGTGCTGGAGGACTTCGCCGCCAAGATGAAGGCCGGCGCCGACCCGGCGACGCTCGACCATGCCGAGGTGGTCCAAGTCGGCGGCGAGAAGCACTTCCGCTACATGAAGGCGATCCCGATGGCGGCCGAGCCCTGCATGGCCTGCCACGGCACCGACCTCAAGCCGGAGATCAAGGCGGAGCTCACCAAGCGCTATCCGCACGATCAGGCGACCGGCTTCACCCCGGGCGAACTGCGCGGTGCCTTCACGGTGACCAAGGTTCTGAAGTGAGCGGCGGGCGGCGCCCCGGTACGCGTGCGTGATACGCGCCGACCGGGGTACCGCGCCCGACCCGCATGCGGAGCCGGTCCGGACCGTCGGCGTCGTCCTCTCGTCGATACGGGCTCTCGGGCCGGCCACGCGGTTCGGCCGTTCGATCGCGCGGCCGATCGGCGCGCGATACCTGCTCGGCGGGATCGATGGTTCGGGCCGGAGGGCGCCGGTCATCGAACCGATGCGCCCGAGGCCTTGACGAAGTCGACGAAGGCCCTCAGCGGCGCCGGCACGAGGCGCCGTCCGGGATAATAGAGATACGGGCCGGAGAAGGGCTGCCACCAGGGTTCGAGGACGGGCTCGAGCACCCCACTCGTCAGATGCGGGCGCAGCCAGTCTTCGAACAAGTAGACGACCCCGAGCCCGGCGATCGCCGCGTCGACCGCCAGATCGATTCCTCCTCCCACCCGCACGATCAGCGGCCCGGTGGGGTCGACCCGCACCAATTCACCGTCACGCTCGAATTCCCACGGAGGTGTCGCTCCGCTGGCGAACCGGCCACGCAGACAGTCGTGACCGAGTAGATCGCGCGGATGCTCGGGGTACCCCCGCCGCGCGAGATAGGCGCCGGAGGCGGCGGCGGCGAAGCGCTGAACGCGGGGACCGATCGGCACGGCGATCATGTCCTGCTCGAGCCGATCGTCGTAGCGGATTCCGGCATCACAACCGGCGGCGAGAACGTCGACGAAGCTCTCCTCGGTGACGATCTCGAGACGGATGTCGGGGAAGGCCGCGAGAAACGCCGGGACGATACGCGGCAGGATCAGTCGGGCGGCACTGACCGGAACATTGAGACGCAGCGTTCCTGCCGGGCGATCGCGAAAGCCGTTCACCACGTCGAGGGCGGCTTCGACTTCGGCGAAAGCCGGACCGAGCCGCGCGAGCAGACCCGAGCCCGCATCGGTCGGAACGACGCTGCGCGTCGTCCGGTTCAGAAGCCGGACGCCGAGTTGCGCCTCCAAGCGGCGGACGGCTTCACTGAGGCCGGACGGGCTGGCGCCGCTCGCCCGCGCCGCGTCCCGGAATCCGCCGGCACGCGCCACGGCGACGAAGGCGGCCAGGTCATCGAATTCGGCCTTCATTGTTCGCAACTCCGCACAGACCGTGCAGATTGTGCCGGATAATCGCGATCCCGTTCAACGACTATCTCTCGGGTACGACAGAGGAGCGTACCCATGTCCACCACTGATCCGACGAACACCTTCCCCCTCGGCCACCGCTCGGTGAAGCGGCTCGGCTACGGCGCCATGCAACTCGCCGGGCCCGGCGTCTTCGGCCCCCCCAAGGATCACGCTGCGGCGCTCGCGGTTCTGCGCGAGGCGGTGGCGCGCGGCGTCGACCACATCGACACCAGCGATTTCTACGGGCCGCACGTCACCAATCGGCTGATCCGCGAGGCGCTCGCGCCCTATCCCGACGACCTCGTCATCGTCACCAAGATCGGCGCGAGGCGCGGCACCGACGGAGCCTGGTTGCCGGCGTTCTCGCCGGAGGAGTTGACGCGGGCCGTTCACGACAACCTGCGCCATCTCGGGCTCGACGTCCTCGAGGTCGTCAATCTGCGCCTCATGTTCGATGTCCACGGGCCGGCGGAAGGGTCGATCGAGGCGCCGCTGACCGCGCTCGCCGAGTTGCAGCGCCAGGGTCTGGTGCGCCACATCGGCCTCAGCAACGTCACGGCGACGCAGATCGCCGAAGGGCGCCGGATCGCCGACGTCGTCTGCGTGCAGAACCGGTACAATCTGGCGCATCGAGCCGACGATGCGCTGATCGACGATCTCGCTCGCGAGCGGATCGCCTATGTGCCGTTCTTTCCGCTCGGCGGCTTCACGCCGCTCCAGTCGTCGATCCTGTCCGAGGTCGCGGCACGGCTCGGCGCCTCGCCGATGCAGGTCGCGCTCGCTTGGCTGCTCCGTCGCGCTCCCAACATCCTGTTGATCCCCGGCACCTCGTCTCGCACCCATCTC
The DNA here is from genome assembly GCF_036782435.1 of Pinisolibacter sp. Lineage (NCBI taxonomy): Bacteria > Pseudomonadati > Pseudomonadota > Alphaproteobacteria > Hyphomicrobiales > Ancalomicrobiaceae > Pinisolibacter > Pinisolibacter sp. Next base: position 19,659 of record NZ_DAIPZB010000003.1, read on the forward strand.
GAGGAGAATCTGGCGGCGGCCGAGTTGGTTCTGCCGGAGAACGCGATGACGGACCTGGACCGGGTGGCGGGGACCGCGGCTGCGTGACGGTCGAGCGCCATCCGGGATCCTTCCATCGGTCCCGGATGGCCTCCGAACACTCACGCCCCCGGCAGCACGTAGTCCTTGAAGCGGTCGCGGAGGGTCATCTTCTGGATCTTGCCGGTGGCGGTGTGGGGGATGTCCTCGACGAAGACGACGTCGTCGGGCATCCACCACTTGGCGATCTTGCCCTCGTAGTGGGCAAGGATCTCGTCCCGGGTCGGCGACTTGCCGGCCTTGGGGACGATGACGAGCAGCGGGCGTTCATCCCACTTGGGGTGGGCGATGCCGATCACCGCGGCTTCCATCACGTCGGGATGGGAGACGGCGAGGTTCTCGAGATCGATGGTCGAGATCCACTCGCCGCCCGACTTGATCACGTCCTTGGCGCGGTCGGTGATCTGCATGTAGCCGTTGGCGTCGACGGTGGCGACGTCGCCGGTGTCGAAGAAGCCGTCGGGGCCGAAGTTCTCGGTGCCCTGGCCCTTGAAGTAGCCGCCGGCGATCGCCGGTCCGCGCACCTTCAGGCGGCCGAAGGCTTTGCCGTCGTGGGGACGCGCGTTGCCGGCGTCGTCGGTGATCTTCATCTCGACGCCGAACGGCGGCACGCCCTGCTTGACCTGGAGATCGAGCCGGCCTTCGAGGTCGAGATCGGCGGTCTCCGGCTTGAGGCCGCAGACCGTGCCGAGCGGGCTCGTCTCGGTCATGCCCCAGGCGTGGGCGACGCGGACGTCGTAGTTCTTCTCGAACTTCTCGGTGATGGCGCGCGGGCAGGCGGCGCCGCCGATGATGACGCGCTTCAGATGGTTCAGCTTCAGCTGCTTCGATTCCATGTACTGCAAGAGCATCAGCCACACGGTCGGCACCGCGGCGGTGACCGACACCTTGCCGACCTCGAGCATCTCGTAGACCGAGGCGCCGTCGAGCTTGGCGCCCGGCATGACCAGAGCGGTGCCGTTGAGCGGCGCGGTGAAGGCGATCGACCAGCAGTTGGCGTGGAACATCGGCACCACGGGCATGATCACGTCGCGGGCGGAACAGGCGATCATGTCGGGGGTCGACGCCTGCCAGGCGTGGATGACGTTGGAACGGTGCGAATAGACGACGCCCTTGGGGTTGCCGGTGGTGCCGGAGGTGTAGCAGAGGCCGGCGGCGGTGTTCTCGTCGAAGCTCTTCCACTCGAAATCGTCGTCGACTTGCGCCAGCCAACTCTCGTAGTCGACGGCGTTCTTCAGCGTCGTCGCCGGCATGTGGGCGGCGTCGGTGAGCACGATCACCTGCTCGAGCGTCGGCATGTGATCGATCAGCTTCTCGATGACCGGCAGGAAGGTCAGGTCGACGAAGAGCAGGCGATCCTCGGCGTCGTTGACGATCCAGGCGATCTGGTCGTGGAAGAGGCGCGGATTGACGGTGTGATAGATCGCCCCGAGGCCGAGCAGGCCGTACCACACCTCCATGTGGCGCCAGGTGTTCCAGGCGAGCGTCGCGACCCGGTCGCCGAGCCTGATGCCGTGTTTCTCCAGGCGCTTGGCACACTGCAGGGAGCGGCGGCGCAGAGTGGCGTAGTCGGTGGTGTGGAGCGGCCCCTCGACCGATCGGGTGAGGATGGTTCGATCGGGATGTTGAGCCGCGGCGTGGTCGAGAATCTTCGTGCAGAGCAGCGGCCAATCCATCATCGATCCGAGCATGATTTCCTCCTACACCTCACCACGTGGCCCGCAGTTCGCGGAACCGAATTGACGTCGTGGTGAGGGAGTTTCTTCGCGCCGACGGCCGCTGTCCAGAGCCCGCGCGCGCGACGACATCTTTCGCCGAAATCGGCGCCATGCTCGAATGCGCGGCAACATGATGCAAATGTGACACGCTCCGGTGGAATTTCGGGGGAATCTGTCAAACCGGCAGATTTCCGCCTGCTCGAGATCTGGCCGACTGCTCGAGAGAGGCGCAAATTTCGCGAGTCGGCCGTGTGACAACACGAAGACGCCGCAATCGGGAAGCAAGAAGGCGAGCGGGAGACGACGACGTCTTCCATCGAAGAAGAATTCCGGTGACGACGACACGGGCGATTTCTTCGGGAGCGAAAGGCGACAGAGGTCCAAGGATGTCCGACGAGAAGATCACGACGAAACAGTTCGTTCAGGAATCCCAGCCACGTACCCAGGTGGACACGCTCGACGAGCAGTACAAGTCGATCGGCATCTCGGCCGTTTCGGCCGCCGCCAGCGCCCTGAAGGGTCCCAAGGTCAAGAGCCGCTCCGAGCAGTGGAGCTGAGTTCGGCGCGGGCGTTCGACGCCCGCGCTCCGTATCGTCATCGAGGAGACGCCGCGGGTCCGCCGATCCGCGGCGACGGTTTTTCCGAGCATTCCACCGCTTTTCGGCGACTTCCGACGCCGCGCGCCGGCGCGACGGTCGACCACCGCACGCCGACGCGATAACGATGAGCGAGCCCGCGACGTTGCGCGGGCGGCGCCTCGCCCTCCATCGCCGGATCCCACCATGCTGACCATCCACGGCCTCGTCGACGGCGCCCTGATCACCGCGGCGATCTCCAACGCCATGCCGCCGGAAGGACCGGCGGTGTGGTTCGATCTCCTGGAGCCGACCGAAGACGAGGACGCCGACGTCGAGAAGATGCTCGGGGTCGCCGTGCCGACGCGGGCCGAGATGGAGGAGATCGAGGTTTCGAGCCGGCTCTACGCCGAGGACGGCGCCCTCTACATGACGGCGCTGGTCCAGGTCCATTCGGACACCGCGACGCCGCATCTCACGCCGGTCACCTTCATCCTCTCCGGCAATCGGCTGGCGACGGTGCGCTACGAGAAGCCCAGATCCTTCGAGATCTACCGGAACCGGGCGGAGCGACCCGGCTTCGGCCTCGTCGACGGCCGCGGCGTGCTGCTCGGGCTGCTCGAAACCATCGTCGATCGGCTCGCCGACGCGCTGGAGAAGATCGGCGCCGACATCGAGGTGCTGTCGCGCGCCGTGTTCCGGTCGCGGCGGGAGCGCGAGAAGGGGCTCGAGGACGCCATCACCGGGATCGGCAGCCTGGGTGGCGCGGTGTCGCGGGCGGAGGAGAGCATCGTCTCGCTCGCCCGCCTGTTCCACTTCCTCGCCGAGCACGGTGGGCGCGACCGGCTCGATCCGGACGGGCGCTCACGACTGATCACCCTCGACCACGACATCCGCTCGCTCGCCGAGCACACCAAGTCGCTCGACGCCAAGGTCAACTTCCTCTTGTCGGCGACCCTCGGTCTGGTCGGGCTGGAGCAGAACACCATCGTCAAGATCTTCTCGATCCTGGCGGTGGTCTTCATGCCGCCGACGCTGATCGCCTCGATCTACGGCATGAACTTCCACGGCATGCCGGAACTCGACAAGCCTTGGGGCTACCCGATGGCGCTCGGTCTGATGATCGCCTCGGTGGCGACGACCTTCGCGGTGTTCAAGTGGAAGCGCTGGCTGTGACCACCCGTGACCATCACGGATAGAGCCGCGTCTTCACCCAGGGTTCGCCGGGCGCGCCCCGCGTGAACTCGATGCGGTCGTGGAGGCGGAACGGGCGGTCGTGCCAGAACTCGATGGCCGTCGGCACCACCCGGAAGCCCGACCAGTGGGGCGGGCGCGGCACCTCGCCGATGGCATGGCGCAGGCCGTATTCGGCGACCGCCTTCTCGAGGGCGAAGCGGCTTTCGAGCGGGCGCGACTGTTTCGAGGCCCAGGCGCCGATGCGGCTCGCACGCGGGCGCGAAGCGAAATAGGCGTCGGCCTCCGCTTCGCTCACCACCTCGACGGGGCCGCGGATGCGGATCTGCCGGCGCAGCGACTTCCAATGGAAGAGCAGCGCCGCCTTGCGGCTTCCCAGGAGCTCGACGCCCTTCTTGCTCTCGAAGTTGGTGTAGAAGACGAAGCCCGCCTCGTCGAAGCCCTTGAGCAGCACCATGCGCACGTCGGGCAGCCCGGTCTCGTCGACCGAGGCGACCGCCATCGCATTGGGATCGTTGGGTTCCGCGGCCTCCGCATCGCGCATCCAGTCGAAAAACAACCGGAAGGGCTCGTCGGCTCCGGAAAAGTCACCCGACATTAACTCGGGTGGCGGATTCTCGCTGAATTGGTCGGTCATCGTCTTGTGGAGGGTACCTTGGCCGGTCTCGGAACCGCATCCTATACCGCGCCCGGTGCGCCGCGCCAGACGAGGGCGGCGCAGAGCCGCTCGGCGTCGATCGCGGTGCTGCTCATGGTCTCGTCGATGCTCGGCGGCTGTTCCACGATCATGATGCCGCTCAACGCCTGGACCTCGTCTCAGAACGGGCCGCCGGCCGACGAGATCGTCACCGGTTCGATCCGCAAGCCGGTCGCCCCCGACCCGGAAGGCGACGGCGAGGTGATCCGCCGCGCGGTGGAGACGGCTGCGCCGTCGGTCGCCGCCAAGATCGAATGGACCAATCCGGCGAGCGGCAATTCCGGCACCATCTCCGACCTCGTCGAGGCGAAGGCGCGCAACGGCGCGCCGTGCCGAGAATTCGCCACCACGCTGACCACCATCGAAGGCGTGGCGCTCTATCGCGGGCGGGCCTGCCAGGGCTATGCCGGGCCGTGGGATCTGGTGGAATTCGGTCCTGCAGCCACCAAGCCGGCCGGCTGAGGCCGACGCGCGGCGTTTTCCTCTGGCGTTCGCCGGCGAACCACACCACATGTGGTGCGACGAAACGAGGCTCGACGGATTCGGCGCCGCCGACGCATGTCGGAACGACGGCGAGGGTCCGAAGAGGCCAGACGAGGTAACATCGATGCGCGATCCCTACGACGTGCTCGGCGTCGCACGCTCGGCCGGCGCCGACGACATCAAGAAGGCGTTCCGTCGCCTCGCCAAGAAGTACCACCCCGACCAGAACAAGGACGACCCGCGCGCCAAGGAGGCCTTCGCGGAGGTCAACTCGGCCTACGAGATCCTCGGTGATGCCGCCAAGAAGGGGCAGTTCGACCGCGGCGAGATCGACGCCGAGGGCAAGCCCAAGTTCACCGGCTTCGGCGGCGGCGCCCACGGCTTCGACTTCCGCGGCGGCGGCGGTCCCTTCGGCGGCGGCCGCGCCGGCGGGGCGCAGGGCGGCGCCGAATTCGACGACTTCCTCACCGACATTCTCGGACAGGCCTTCGGCGGCGGTGCCCGCGGTGGGTTCCGCGCCGGTCGCGGCGGCCCCGGCGGCATGGGCGGCGGTGCGGGCGCCGGCGCGCGGGCGCGCGAGCGCGGCGGGGACATCGAGGTCACCGCCCAGGTGTCGCTCGAGGAAGTGGCGCACGGCGACAAGATCCGCGTCGAGCTGCCGACCGGACGCACCCTCGAGGTGGCGCTGCCGGAAGGGGTGACCGACCGTCAGCAGATCCGCCTCAAGGCGCAGGGTCACGCGGGCACCGGCGGGGCCGGCGACGCCATCGTCACCGTCGCCTTCAAGCGCCATCCGATCTTCCACGTCGACGGCCACGACCTCGAAGCCGATGTGCCGATCACCCTCGAGGATGCGGCGCTCGGCGGCCGCGTCCGGGTGGAGACGCTCGAGGGCGCGGTCGAACTGACGCTGCCGGCCGGCACCACCGGATCGAAGGCGCTGCGCCTCAAGGGCAAGGGTCTGCCGACCAAGGCGGGCAGCCGCGGCAATCTCTACGTCAAGCCGCGCATCGTCTTGCCGGAAGGCGGCGATGCCGAACTCGAGGCGTTCCTCAGGGCGCGCAAGAAGCGGTGAGACGGCCGCATCGATGAGAACATGGAAGCCCGGGCGCCGACGACGGTTCCCGGGCTTCGTTCTTCGCCGGTCTCGCGTCAGCGACCGGCGATCGGTGGCGCGTCCGCGGCGAGCACGTCCCGCATCAGGCTCGTCACCGGCAAGTGACCGACGAGATCGGTGTTGGTGTGGTGCCAGGCGTCGGGCACCACCACGTCGGGCGGGCCGTCGCGGCGGGTGGCGAAGTTGCCGATCAGGTCCCAGCGGCCGACGATCTCGGTGACCTGCTTGCAGGCGCGCGGCATCTGCTGGCGCGACGAGATCGAGACGATGTGCACCGTCTCGCCGATCCGGTCGGAGCGGGCGCGATCGTCGCGCTGGAGGGCGTGGAGGGCTTCGCCGACCACCATGTTGCCCTTCGAATGGGCGACGATCAGATCGAAGCCGAGCCGGTCGTCCTTCAACAGGGCGAGGACGACGTCGGCGTCGCGTTCGGCCACCACCGGGTCGGCACCGCCGGCGAGCGGATCGGTGGCGGCTTCGCGCATCCAGTCGAGCGAGCGGTCGAGGCGGCCCCACAGATCATGCAGCGTGGTGAGCCCGGCGAACCACAGGAAGCCGCCGGTCGCCTCGGTGACGAGATCGGCGAGACCATAGCCGGAGACCACCGCCGCCACCGGCTTTCCCACGGCATCGGCGACGTTGCGAGCGAAGGCCGCGGTGCCGAGCGCCGAGGAGCCGACGCCGGCGACGGTCAGGGTCGAGATGTCGGCGCCGCCGGCATCGACGAAACTCTCGATCGTCGAGCAGACGGTGAGCGGACCGGCGCCGGAGGGTGGCACGATCAGGATCGCTCCCTCCCCCGCCCTGGACGGCGAGAGACGCTCGGCTTCCTCCCGGGTGACGACGCGGACGTCGTAGAACAGCGCGTCGAGCAGGACGTTGCGGCGGCGCAGACCTTCGAGGAAGACCTCGCCGGTCGGCTTGGAGAACAGCCGCCACGGCAGCGCCATGGCGCGCGAGAACTGCTCCAGGCCGGCGGAGAAGGGATCGTCTGCCATGGTTCGGTTCGACCTCGTCTGACCCGCCGATCATAGCGGTGGTTCGGTCGAACCTCCATCACTCGTCGATGGCCGACGGGCTCATGCGACGTCGCGCGCGTCGCCGCGTCCGGCGCCGGCCTCGTACCAACCGGCGGTGCGGGTGACGATCCACACCACCGACAGCATCACCGGCACCTCGATCAGCACGCCGACGACGGTGGCGAGCGCCGCCCCCGAGCGGAAGCCGAAGAGCGAGATCGCCGCAGCGACGGCCAGCTCGAAGAAGTTCGAGGCGCCGATCAGCGCCGAGGGGCCGGCGACGCAATGCGCTTCGCCGGAGAGCCGGTTGAGCAGATAGGCGAGGCCGGCATTGAAATAGACCTGGAGCAGGATCGGCACGGCGAGGAGGGCGATCACCATCGGCTGCGCCAGGATCTCGCCGCCCTGGAAGCCGAAGAGCAACACCAGCGTGGCGAGGAGCGCCACCAGCGACCAGGGTTGCAGATGGGCGAGAAGCCCGGCGAGCGCCGCCTCGCCACCGGTCGCCAGCACCCGCCGGCGCCAGAGTTGGGCGACGATCACCGGCACGACGATGTAGAGCACCACCGACAGCACCAGCGTATCCCACGGCACGGTGATGGCCGAGAGGCCGAGGAGCAGGCCGACGATCGGGGCGAAGGCGATCACCATGATCGAGTCGTTGAGCGCCACCTGGGTCAGGGTGAAGTGCGGCTCGCCCTTCACCAGGTTCGACCAGACGAAGACCATGGCGGTGCAGGGCGCTGCGGCGAGCAGGATGAGGCCGGCGACGTAGCCGTCGATCTGGTCGGCGGGCAGATACGGCCGGAACAGATGCTGGACGAAGATCCAGGCGAGCAGCGCCATGGAGAAGGGCTTCACCGCCCAGTTGACCGCCAGCGTCACGCCGATGCCGCGCCAGTGCTCGCCGACGCGAGAAAGCGAGGCGAAGTCGATGCGGATCAGCATCGGCACGATCATCGCCCAGATCAGCAGCGCGACCGGGAGATTGACCTTCGCCACTTCCAGACTGCCGACGGCGTGGAAGACCGTCGGCAGGAAATGGCCGAGGGCGATGCCCGCCACCATGCACAGACCCACCCACAGGGTGAGAAACCGTTCGAAGACGGACATGGGTTACCCTTTCGGTATTCGGATCGGAGGTCAGACGACGCGCTTGCCGGAGGCGTCGACGACCTGCTCACCATCCTCCTTGGCGAAGGCGCCCTTCTGGGCCGGCAGGAGATCGAGCACCGCCTCGGAGGGACGGCAGAGCTTGGCGCCCTTGTCGGAGACGACGATCGGCCGGTTCATCAGGATCGGATGGGCGAGGATGGCGTCGATCAGCTCGGCGTCGGTCTTCGACGGATCGCCGAGACCGAGTTCGGCGAAGGGCGTACCCTTCTCGCGCAGGATCGAGCGCACCGGCACGGCCAGTTTCGCGATCAGCGCCACCAGTTCGTCGCGGCTCAGGGGGGTCTTCAGATAGAGCACCACCTTCGGGGTGACGCCGGCGTTCTCGATCATGGCGAGGACGTTGCGCGAGGTGCCGCAGGAGGGGTTGTGGTAGATCGTCACTTCGGACATGCGGGGCTCCAGGGTCAAACGGGTCGGGCCGAGGTGGCGCCCTCGGATCGGCCGATGGCGTCGATCTCGCGTTTCAGCGCCATGCGATCGAGAGACGCCACGGGCAGAGCGAGGAACAGCGAGATCCGCCGCTGCAGATGCTTGAAAGCGGTGACGAAGGCCCGTTCGACGTCGATCGGGGTCCCGACCGCCGCCGCCGGATCTTCGATGCCCCAATGGGCCGTCATCGGCTGTCCCGGCCACACCGGGCAGACTTCGCCGGCGGCGTTGTCGCAGACGGTGAAGACGAAGTCCAATGCCGGCGCCTCCGGCTCGCCGAACTCGTCCCAGCTCTTCGAGCGGAAGCCCTCGGTCGGATAACCGAAGGAGGCGAGCACCTTCAGTGCCATCGGATGGACTTCGCCACGCGGGGTCGAGCCGGCCGAATGGGCGCGAAAGGTGCCGGCACCGTCCTTGGCCAGGATCGATTCGGCGAGAATCGAGCGCGCCGAGTTGCCGGTGCAGAGGAACAGAACTTCGTAGGGAGGCCGTGTCATGCGGACACCTCGGGTTTTCGCGACGGCCGGCATTCGGCGGCCGGCGGTGGATTGCAGAGTTCGGGCCGGCCGCCGCAGCAGTCGGCGACGAGCGCGGTCGTCACGGCGGTGAGGCGCTCCACCTCGGCGCGGTAGACGACGAAGCGACCGCGCCGGTCGGCGGTGACCAGGCCGGCGCGGGCGAGCACGGCGAGATGGGCGGACAGCGTGTTGGGCGGAATGGCGAGCTCGCGCGCCAGATCGCCCGCCGCCTCGCCCTCCGGTTCGGCGGCGACGAGGCGGCGGAACACGGCGAGCCGCGTCGTCTGCGCCAGGGCCGCGAGGGCCTCGATGATCTTGTTCGATTCCATATTTCTGGAAATATAGAAATATGATCGCCGACGCAAGGCCGACGTGTCGGCGAGCGACGCGTCGGCGGTGCGGTCGGCGACCATCGCTTTCTCATCGACAGACATTCGAAGTTGCGGAACACTCCGCCGGCGGATCGGGCTCAGCGGGAACGAGGATCATGGACGGACTGATCACTCTCGCCATCGTGCTGATCATCGCCGTTCCGGCGATGGCGCTTCTGGCGCTGTCGCTGGTGCTGTCGCTGCGCGGGCGAGTCTCGGTTCTCGAGGCGGAACTGCGCAGCCTCGCAGCCCGGACTGCGCTCGCGTCGGCGGTGGAGGCGGAGCCCGGGGTCGCGCCTCGACCGATCGAGACCGAGTCGCCGATCACGGCGGAAACCGCCGATGCGTCGGAGACGGTCACGTCTTCGCCCGACGTCGCACCGGTCGACGAGGCCGAGGCCGTCGGGCCGATCGGGGAACCGGAACCGGCCGTCACGCCCGCCGCATCGCCGAACGCCCCCGTGCCCTCGGCCGCCGGTCTCGAAGAGCGCATCGGCACGCGGTGGGCGGTGTGGGTCGGCGGGGCGGCGCTCGCCTTCGGCCTCGTCTTCCTCGTCCAGTATTCGATCGAACAGGGCTTCTTCGGCCCGGCCGCGCGGCTCCTGCTCGGCGCGGCGGCGTCGCTGGCGGTGATCGGCGCCGGCGAATGGCTCCGCCGCGGCGACCGCGCCATCGGCGTCCTCGCCGGCTTTCCCGCCGCGCACATCCCCGCCGTCCTCACCGCCGCCGGCGCCACCGGGCTCTTCGCCGACGTGTGGGCGGCCTATGCGCTCTACGGGTTCTTCGGGCCGGCGCTCGCCTTCGTCGCGCTCGGCGCCGTGGCGCTCGCCACCATGGCGGCGGCCCTCGTCCACGGCCCGTGGCTCGGGGTCCTCGGCATCCTCGGTGCCTATGGCACGCCGGTGCTGGTCCATTCCGATGCGCCGCAACCGGAGGCGCTCGCCGGCTTCCTCCTCGTCGTGACGGCGGCGGCCTTCGGCGTCGCCCGTATCCGGCTGTGGCGGTGGGTGGCGGCGACGGCCCTGGCGCTCGCGGTCGGCTGGGGGGTGGTCTTCGTCGACCTCTTCCGCCCCCTCGCCCTCGCCGAGATCTCGCTCGCCGTCTACGCCCTCGGCGTCTTCCTGCTCACCGCGGGGATCCTCGTCGTCTCGCTCGACGAGGCGGGACCGCCGACCGAAGACGCGGGTTTCGACCGCTTCGGCCTCGTCTCGCTGGCGGCCGCCACCTTCCTCGTCCTCGTCGCCTTCGATCGCGGCGCCGGGTCGCTCGGGCCGATCGTCCTCGTCGCCACGTTGATCGGCCTCGCCGGCCTCGCCTGGCGCATCCCGGTGGTGGCGCCGGCGATCGTCATCGCCGCGGTCGCCGCGGTGCTGGCCGCCGTCATCCAGGGGCTCGACGTCGCCGCGAGCCTGGAGAACGACACCTTCGCCATCGGCACCGACGGGCTGGTGGCGCTGCGGCCGCGGGTGATCGCGAGTTTCCTCGGCCTGCACGGCGCGATCGGCGCCGGTCTCGTCGCGATCGGCTTCTTCGGGGCGTGGCGGGCGACGCCGCAGGCCGACCGGGTCTCCGGCTGGTTCGCCCTCGCCGGCACCGGGTTGCCGCTCCTCCTCCTCGTCGTGGTGTGGGGCCGGGTGGCGAGCTTCGAGATCCACTTCGGCTATGCCGCGGTGGCGCTCGCGGCGGCGGCTGGCTTCACCGCCGCCTGCCTGCGGCTGATCGGGCGGGAGAGCGCCGAACGACCGTCGCTCGCGGTGGCGATCTACGCCATCGCCGCCATCGCCGCGCTCGGCACGGCGGCGGCGATCGCGCTCGAACGGGCGGCGCTGACGGTGGCGCTCGCCGCGATGGTCCCGGCCATCGCCTGGGTGTGGACCCTTCGACCGATCGACGCGCTGCGCATCGCGACGGCGGTCGTCGGCGTCGTCGTTCTCGGCCGGCTCGGCTGGGATCCGGCGATCACCCGCGACATCGCGACGACGCCGATCTTCAATGCCCTGCTTCTCGGCTACGGCGTACCGGCGGCCGGGACGCTCTTCGCCGCGCGGCTGTTCCGAACCACGCCGCAGGACATCTGGCGCGCCGTCGTCGAAGGGTTGGCGCTGATCTTCGTCGGCCTCCTGGCGCTGGTCGAGATCCGCCATCTCACCCATGGCGGCGACCTCTTCGCCCCGACGATCGGTCTCGTCGAACTCGGTCTCGACGTCACCACCGCGTTCCTCCTCTCTGCCGGGGCGCAGCGTGCGGCCGGGCGACTCGGCTCGCCGGTGATCGATGCGACGTCGAAGGGACTGTCGCTCTTCACCGCGGCGATCGCGATCCTCGGCCTCGTCGGCGCCGAAAACCCGGTCATCACCGGACGGTCGGTCGGACCGCTCGTCTTCGGGGCGCTGTTCTTCGGCTACCTCCTGCCGGCGATCGCCGCCGGCGTCACCGCCCGGATGGCGCGGCTCGCCGGGCGGCCATGGTGGCTCGTCGCCGTCCTCGCCGGCGCCGCCCATCTCCTCGGCTTCGTCTGGGTGACGCTGATGGTGCGCCGCGCCTTCCAGGGCGAGATCCTGACCGGGTTCGAGAGCGACGCCGAGATGTGGGCCTATTCGGCGGCGTGGCTGGTCTACGGCGTGGCGACGCTGGTGGTCGGGCTGGTGCTGGGGTCGAAGCCGGTCCGCCTGCTCTCCGGCGTGGTGGTGACGGCCACCGCCGCCAAGGTCTTCCTGATCGACCTCGCCGACGTCGGCGGCGTGTGGCGGGCCTTCTCCTTCATCGGCCTCGGCGTGGTGCTGATCGGCATCGCACTGGTCTACCAGCGCTTCCTGTTCGCCCGGCCCGGAGACGGAAAGGGCGCCTCGTGAGGACGAGGCGCCCGAGGGGGGAGGAACTTCCGTCCACCCGAGGAGATCCGTGGTACCGATCGCAGCGGTGCCGATCGGCGTCGTCCGTCAGGGACCCATCTTCTCGGCTTCTTCGGCCTTGGTCAGCGGGCGCGGCTCGGGATCGGGCTCGTCGCCGAGGACGGCGCGGAAGCGGGCGAGGATGCCATCGGCCGAGCGACGGGCGTAGCCGATCTCCGGCATCGCCGGCTGCGACCAGACGGTGGTGCGCGGGTTGGCGCTCGCCATCCGCGATTCCGGTACCGGCGGCAGCAGCGGGTGGCCGCGGCTCTTGGCGCGAGCGACGTCGCGATCGCCGTAGGCGGCGACGGCGGACTGGGTGACGACGCGGCCGGGCCCGGTGCGGCTCATGGCGATGACGATGCGGCCGTCCTCGATGGCGCCCTCGGGCGCGGCGAGGGCGAGACGGGGCAGCGTCTCGGCCGGTTGCGGCGCGATCAGCGAGGCGACGGTGACGACCGGCGGCCACCCCGACTGCGACGGCGCCACGGTGGCGAGCGTCGGCTTGACGAAGAGGTCACGGTCGGTGGTGCGGCCGAGCGGCTGCGGCGCCAACAGACGATCGCCCTTGCCGGAACGATTGACGGTCGGAGCGACCTCGACCGGCACGACGGCCGGACGCTTCACACCCGGCACGGCGCCGGTGACGTCGGGATCGACGACGTCGCGCGGGACGCGCTTGAGCTCGTGGCGCGGGACGAGATCGGCTTCGGCGACGACGATCGGGGCCGGCGCGGCCTCCGCCGGCGCGGGGGGAGCGCCGGCGGAGGACAGCGGGGCGGGCGCGGACAGGGCCGCGGCCATGCGGTCGCCACGGGGGGATGCGGCGACCGGCGACGCAGCCGCGATCAGGGCGGTGCGTTGATCTCTGAGGGTGTCGAAATCGGCCATCCAGGCGCCGGCGTCGCGCACCGTCCAGCGGACGGGCGTTTCGGTCGGCGGGGTGTGCCCGACGACGGCGACGGCGACGAGGCCGAGAAGAAGAACGGGGGCCGCCCGCAGACGCGGGAGGAGACCGACCCGTCGGGCCGCGCGGCGGCGGCTCAGCTCATTCGGCATGACTCGATACGAACTCCGAACCAGCGGGGCACACCGCAGGCGTTGCCGACATGCAACGACCGAGAGGTGGTTTCCCGAACGACCCGATGATCGACGAGTAACCTCGAGAAAAGGTTAAGCGACGGCGGAAACCGCACGTTTTCGCGGAATTTCGCGGTTCGTGGCGGCGCGTCGGCGCGGATGTGGCAGAAACATGGTGAACGGCGCGATCCGGCGCGGCTCACGACGACGGAGACAGGCGGGCCTCCAGGTCGGCGTCGAGGCGGACGATGGCGCCGAAGGGGCCCTCGGCCGATCGCAGCGCCGCGGCGACGTCGACCGCCGCGAGACCGCGCGCGCCGAAGCGCACCCGGATGGCGTCCTCGACCCAGTGGCGGGCCTGGGCGGCGCGGCGGCGATCGAGCCGGCCCGCCTCGGCGAGATGATCGCGATGGCCGGCGACCGCGGCGGCGAGATCGTCGAGCCCCGCCCCGCTCGTCGCCGAGACCAGCACCACCGGGGCGATCCAGGCGCCCGGCTCGTGGTCGGCGAGCGTCAGCGCCCCGGCGACGTCGGCCATTGCCCGGCGGGCAGGCTCGCCCATGTCGGCCTTGGTGACGCAGACGATGTCGGGCAGCTCCATGACGCCGGCCTTCATGAACTGCAGGCTGTCGCCGGAGCCCGGCTGGATGCACAGCAGCACCGTGTCGGCGACGAAGGCGATGTCGCCCTCCGACTGGCCGATGCCGACGCTCTCGACGACGACGAGATCGTAGACGGCGCGCATCAGCACGATCGCCGCCACAGCGTGGTCGGAGAGGCCTCCGAGCCGGTCGCGTGCCGCCATCGAACGGACGAAGACGCCCTGGTCGTCGGGGTCGGTCCTGAGCCGGGTGCGGTCGCCGAGCAGCGCCCCGCCGGTGAAGCGCGACGAGGGATCGACGGCGACGACGCCGACGGTGCGACCGCCGCGGCGGGCGCCGGAGATCAGCGCATTGGTCAGCGTCGACTTGCCCACCCCCGGCGGGCCGGTGAGGCCGAGGACGTCGCCGCGGGGATCGGCGGCGCAGGCGTCGAGCAGGCGGGCGAGGTCGAGCGAGCCGTGGGCGATCTCGATCAGCGACAGGGCGCGGGCGACCGCCGGTTTGCCGCCGGCGCGGATCTCGTCGAGGGTCGGGATGGCGGCTCTCATCATGCCCCCTGATCGCACGGGCGACGCCCGAGGTGAAGGGGGCGCACTCGAGACGTCGGAGGGATCGGGAGCGGTTCGAACGGGACGATGTTCGTGTGAACCTCGGAAGTTCGCAGCCACCCCGACGCCACCAGTCAATGACCCATCAAGGACCGCGGATGCATCTCCGTCCGGAATTCAGAAGAAATTCGAGCATCATGGCGCATCTCGCCTACCCAACCCTTTTCCGTGGCGGCATCGTCAAAAAGAAACAAAGTCATTCCGAGCGGGAGCGCGTTCCGCAATATTTCTTTTCTCTTCTCAATATTAAACTCATCAATTTCTGCATTAGATATCATCGCATATTCAATATATTTGATAGATCTAGTGAAAAAATACCCGACAACCTCTCTGTGGCGAAATTTTGGGCGCTCGAACACAGGGCGAGGCCGAAGATCTACTATAACCGCTATCCCGTATCGCGAGACCAATCTAAGTAATATTTCTTCCGACAACGTATTGATGTGCACGAAACTCGTCAGGCCCCGACAGCTTGTGCGATCGAGGAAGAGCGAAGCCTGCACTTCGATCGAGACAGGCTCAGTGGAGGCCCGTGCAAAACACAGCGGCCTTATGATCTTGGCCTCATTCATGATTCGTCTCCGGAACGAGCTGTGCCGCTTTTTCTTCGACGATCCTCAATTCGAGAAGCCGGACTGCGGTGACCGGGACTGCCGGCGTCGGGGGGACATAGGCACCCTTCCCGTCCTTCAATTCGACTCGCTTGAAAAAGTAATCCTCGTACATGCGCGGGCCAACCCCCGTGAACGGTACGATCTCCATCTTGTCCGCACGCTCACCCGCTGTCGAACTAGGTCGTTCGTTGCGGATCGCGTCGCTGTGGAGCTCACTCGCCAAGCTCTTCACGTATGGTTCTATGTAGACGACCGACCGAATTCCCGCCGTCACCAGATGTCGTGCGCAGTTGTGACATGGGTAAGTCGTCGTGTAGAGCGTCCCTCGCACCGGCGAAATTCCGGACCGGGCCGCCGAAAACAGAGCATCCATTTCCGCATGGATCGAACGCGAATATTCGATGAGATCCTTGACGCCGGGCATGCCGTCGAGGAGATCCGGCTTCGTGTTGAACAGTTCGGCGATCGCTTTCTGAACCTTCGCTCTCTCGCCTCCCGCCAAGTCGAAGCCGCCGGGTCGGCTCGGGTGTACCGCTTCCGCCACTTTCGGCGCGAGTGTCTCGGCCAACCAGGTTCCGATCCTCTGCCTCAACTCACTCTTTCGTCTTTGGTTGTGACATCCGTGGAATTTTGGTTGAGACTTGTCGTTCGCCTGCCATTCCCAACGGAAGCAGCGATGATCCGGTTTGCAATCTTCATCATAAACACCACCGCCGAACTTCGGAACATCGTTGCATCCGGTTGCGACCAGCGTCCCCGTTTCGCAGACCAACGCCGCTCCGACCTGCCTCGAAAGGCAGGACGATTGAAGCGCGGCAGAATGGGCGTGGTACATGCCCTTTTCTGCGGCTTTCGGCCGGACAAGCGAATTACCCAGAACCAAATTACAAAATCGCAACAGATCGTCCGTCAGATTTTCCCCGCCCGATGATTTTTCGCTATTGTCTAAAAAATAATCCGCTACATAAAAGGCATCTCTGACTTGTTGTCCGTGGTGATTCTTGGCGTCTTTTTCATCTCTATCGATGTAAGTTTGCACCTCATCCTCAGACACACCTGCGTACTTCACGTTATTTCTAATATTTCCTATCAATCTGGCTCGACGAGCCGTACGATCGCAATGTACAGCCACCAGACGAAACGATTGATCGTAGACCTTCCGCAACAGGTCGACTTCGGCGGTATGTTTGATGGAGTCGAGAATGAACGCGATTTTCGTCCGCCCCGGCTCCAATCCGCGCTTGTCCCGAAGTCGCTTGATCTCTCCGATCGCCAATGCCGCAACGGCGTCATCCCCATGAGCCGCCCTCAATTCGTCGCCGTGATCCTGCAGACTGCTCGCACGGTCGAACCTCTTCCGGCCGGCATCGGCCCCGTGGTCTCCATCAGAATAGGTTCTCCCCGATTGGCGGGCTATCAAGCTACTCAATTTTATACATTCGACCGCGTAGTCTTCCGTTTGGAGCAAAACCTCCAAACGTTTCGCCGCCGTCGAACACCCTGATCCCACATAACCGACGAAACCCATCACCAATTCGCGTGAGAGCGGCGAGACCTCTTGCACTTCCCTAGACGCGATTTCGCCTGAAATAACTGATTTAGCAGAGCTTTTCACTATAACCCCCTCCGTCGCCAAGCTGGGCCGCGTCAACCCACCCCGGGGGCCAGATTGCCGATTCGAGGTTGTGCTGTCGACAAAAACAATCAAGCTCCACCGGACTCTCGACCGAGACCCATGGTCCACCAGTCCGCCGGCATCGCCGCGGCGGCTTCTCGCGCTTCGGTGTCGGTGCCGAAGATGGCGAAACAGGTGGCGCCGGAGCCGGACATGCGGGCGAGGCGGCAACCGGGCCGGCCGCGCAGGCGGGCGAGGACGTCGCCGATCACCGGGGCGACGCGGACGGCCGGGGCCTCGAGGTCGTTGCGGGTGGCGGCGAGCCAGCCGACCAGGGTGTCGGTATCGGCGAAGCGCGCCGGGAGATCCGGGAATCCCGGATTGTCGCGCCGCTCGAGGGCGCGGAACACCGCCGGGGTCGAGACGGCGACGCCCGGGTTGACCAGCACCATCGGCAGTGCGGGGAAGCCGCCGAGGCGATCGATGGTCTCGCCGATGCCGCGGGCGCGCAGCGGGCGGCCGTGGACGCACATCGGCAGATCGGCGCCGAGCGGCAGAGCGATCTCGGCGAGACGCTCGAGGGAGAGATCGAGCCGCCACACCCGGTTCAGCAGGCGCAGCGTCGCGGCGGCATCGGAGGAGCCGCCGCCGATGCCGGAGGCGACGGGGAGGTTCTTCTCGAGGGTGAGCGCGACGGGCGCGACCGGCAGGCTCGACCGGCGCGCTTCTGTTTCGAGGAGACGAGCGGCGCGCAGCACCAGGTTGTCGGCATCCGCCGCGAGACCGGCGGCGAAGGGACCGGTGACGGCGAGGGTGATCGGCAGCGGGGCGTCGCCGGCGCGCGGCTCGCCGAGCCCGTGGGCGATCAGGCGATCGGCGGCGACGCCGTGGACGACCAGCGTGTCGAGCAGGTGATAGCCATCGGCGCGGCGGCCGGTGACGTGCAGGGCCAGATTGATCTTGGCCGGCGCCGCCTCCACCAGCGGATCGACTGCCGTGGCGGAGGCGCCCATGCCGTGGCTCACTGCGCCTTGGGCGGCGACGCCGGATCGGCGGCGGGAGCCGCCGGAGCTGCGGGGGCGGTCGCCGGCGCTTCGGTCGCCGGCTTGGTCTCGGTCATCGGAGCCTTCGCCGGGTCGGCGGCCGGCGTCTCGGACTTCGGCGCGTCGCTCGGCCCGGGCTTCGACACCTCTGCGGCGAGGGCCGAAGCAGTCGCGGCCGCCGCCTCGGCCGCGGCATCGGCGGCCGCCTTGGCGGCGGCCTTCGCGGCGACGGCGATCTTGGCCTCGCGTTCGGCCACCTTCTGCGCCGCCAACTGATCGTCGAGCTTCTTCTGGATCTTCGGCAGTTCTTCCGGCTCGGGCTTCATGTCGATGGCGTGACGCCACTGGAAGGTCGCCTCGAGTTCGCGGCCGACCTTCATGTAGGCATCGCCGAGGTGATCGTTGATCACGGGATCGTCGGGCTTCAGGAGGATCGCCCGCTCCAGCTCCTTCACCGCCTCGTCGAAGCGGCCGAGCTTGTAGTAGGCCCAACCGAGGCTGTCGACGATGTAGCCGTCGTCGGACTTGAGCTCGACCGCCTTCTTCACCAGGGCCAGCCCCTTGTCGAGGTTCCGGCCCATGTCGATCCAGGAATAGCCGAGGTAGTTGAGAACGTGCGGCTCGTCGGGCTGCAGCTTCAGCGCCTCGTCGAAATCGGCCTCGGCCTTCGGCCACTGCTTGGTGCGCTCGTAGGCGATGCCGCGGTAGTAGAAGAGCTGCCAGTCGCCCTTGGTCGGCGTGGCGATCTGGTCGACGGCCCGCGTATAGACGTCGGCCGATTCCGCGAACTTCTTGTCGGCGCGCAGCACGTCGCCGAGCGCCTGGATGGCGTCGAGATCCTTCGGGGTGCGGTCGATCACCGCCTTCAGGTGCTTCGAGGCCTGCTCGTAGTCCTGGGTCACGGCGTAATAGCGGCCGATCTGGATGTCGGCGAGGGGGCGCAGCTTCGAGCCGGCCGGGATGTGGTCGAGAAGCGCGATCGCCTTGTCGTATTGCTTCAACTGGCCCTGCAGGCCGGCGAGCCCGATCGTCGGCAGTTCGGCATCGGGGGTCAGCCACAGCGCCAGTTGCAGGTAGAAGGCGGCGATGTCCTCGCCGCCGTCACGGCCCATGGCCGAGCCGAGGCCGTAGAGGAACTCGGCGGCACCGGCCTGCGGCGAGGCGATGATCGGGGCGGGCATCTTGCCGGCCTCGATCTCGGCCTTGAGCGCCTCGATCACCGGATGGTCGGGGATGGTCTTCTCGAATTCGGCGACGACCGCCAGAGCCTCCTTCGGCTTCTTCTGACGGGCGAGGAAGCGCACCTGGGCCTCGACCACACGCAGCGCCCGCTTGTCGCCGGCGTAGGCGGCGCTCATGCGCTCGCTCGCCTCCGCCTTGCGCCCGCCCATGTCGGCGATCAGCGCGCCGTGGTAGCCCTTGAACACCGAGTACCAGTCGAGGCCGGTGACCTTGTCGACAGTCTTCAGCGCGCCGCCGGTGTCGCGCCGGCCGGCCTGGGCCCAGGCGGAGAGGATCGCCACCGTCAGATCCGAGAGCGGCCGCGGCGTCGTCTCGCCGAACTGCCTGCGGGCGCGGTCCCACTGGCCGCGCTTCAGCGCGTCGACACCGAGCACCAGACGGGCGAGGGCGTGGCCCTTGTCACGGGTGACGAGGCGCTCGGCGATCGGCAGCGCATCCTTGATGCGGCCGTCGGCGACGAGCAGTTGGAAGGTGCGCTCGATCAGCACCGGGTTGCCCGGATCCATGGCCAGCGCGGTCTGGAAATAGGTGGCCGCGGCGGCGATGTCGCGCGCCGAACCGGCATGGCGGCCGGCGAGATAGGTGCCGGCGAGCGTCGGCGGCGTGAACACCGAGAGCAGGTCGACCATCGGCTTCGCCTCGGCGCCACCCGAAGCCATGGCCCCGAGGAGTGCGAGTGCGGCGAAGACGGCACTCACACGACCGCGGCGGCGCGGCGCCGTCGTCGACGGGACGGGCGACGAAGGGTCGCGGCGGCAATTCTCGAAGTCACGGTTCATGCGCGGGAAGCTCCCAGGGTGTCGGCGCGGACGTTCGGCCGAACACCCGATCCTCGGCCGACGCCGCCGCCGGGGACGGGTGCGCAGCCGATCGATCGCGGCGATTCCCGCGGGCGAGCCCGCGGTCGAAGCGAAGCCACCGCGATTCCGGCCGCCTCCGACGATTTCGGAGAGATCCGACCGAACCGCCCGATCGAACGTCGGGAGAATGGCGGGTTTGTGTCCGCTTGTGAAGGCTCTTCGACGGATGCGATTTCCGGTCCCGTCTCCAAGATATTTCAGTGACGCGTCACGCGTATCCGACCGCCGCGGCGAAGTGGGCGATCATCGATGCCGTGTATGCGGTTAAACGACTTGTCAGCGGCTCTTTGCGGATGCAAACCACCACTCGAAAGTCGAATGGCAGGCGGGAGCGGATTCGTCGCTCCCGCGGAGCATTGCGATCTCGAGACGGGAGACGTCGCATGACCAAGTGGGTCTACACCTTCGGTGACGGTTCGGCGGAAGGCACCGCCGAGATGAAGTCCTTGCTCGGCGGCAAGGGCGCCAATCTGGCGGAGATGTCGAATCTCGGCATTCCCGTGCCCCCCGGCTTCACCATCACCACCGATGTCTGCACCGCCTTCTACGCCAACGACCGCCAGTATCCCGACGAACTCACCGCTCAGGTCGACGCGGCACTCGACAAGATGGCGAAGATCACCGGCAAGAACTTCGGCGACGAGGCCGATCCGCTTCTCGTCTCGGTCCGTTCCGGCGCCCGCGCTTCGATGCCGGGCATGATGGACACCGTCCTCAACCTCGGCCTCAACGACGTCACGGTGGAGGCGATCGCCAAGGTCGCCGGCGACGAGCGCTTCGCCTACGACAGCTATCGCCGCTTCATCCAGATGTACTGCAACGTGGTGCTGAACCTCGAGCATCACGACTTCGAGGAGATCCTCGACACCTACAAGCAGGATCACGGCTACGTCCTCGACACCGATCTCACCGCGCCCGACTGGAAGGCGGTGATCGTCGAGTACAAGGCGCTGGTCGAGCGCGAACTCGGCAAGCCCTTCCCGCAGGATCCGCGCCAGCAGCTGTGGGGCTCGATCGGCGCCGTCTTCGGCTCGTGGATGAACGCCCGCGCCGTCACCTATCGCCGTCTGCACGACATCCCGGCGAGCTGGGGCACCGCGGTCAACGTCCAGGCGATGGTGTTCGGCAACATGGGCGAGACCTCGGCGACCGGCGTCGCCTTCTCGCGCAACCCGTCGACCGGTGAGAAGGCGCTCTACGGCGAGTTCCTGGTCAACGCCCAGGGCGAGGACGTGGTGGCCGGCATCCGCACGCCGCAGAACCTGACCGAACACGCCCGCGAGCAGGCCGGCTCCGACAAGCCGAGCCTCGAGACGGTGATGCCGGCGGCCTACGCCGAATTCGCGGCGATCTGCGAGCGGCTGGAGAAGCACTACCGCGACATGCAGGACGTCGAGTTCACCGTCGAGCGCGGCAAGCTGTGGATGCTCCAGTGCCGCATCGGCAAGCGCACCACCAAGGCGGCGCTGAAGATGGCGGTCGACATGGTGGCCGAGGGGCTGATCAGCAAGGAAGAGGCGATCCGCCGCATCGATCCGGCCGGTCTCGACCAGTTGCTCCATCCGACCATCGACCCGAAGGCCGAGCGCAAGGTCTTCGCCCACGGTCTGCCGGCCTCGCCGGGCGCCGCGGCGGGCGAGATCGTCTTCTCCTCGGAAGAGGCGGAGACCGCCACCCAGGCCGGCCGCAAGGTCATCCTGGTGCGCGTCGAGACGAGCCCGGAAGACATCCACGGCATGCACGCCTCGGAAGGCATCCTGACCACCCGCGGCGGCATGACCTCCCACGCGGCGGTCGTCGCCCGCGGCATGGGCAAGCCCTGCGTCTCCGGCGCCGGCTCGATCCGCATCGACTACGCCGCCGGCACCATGACCTCCGACGGCGTCACGCTGAAGCGGGGCGACCGCATCACCATCGACGGCGGCGAGGGCCAGGTGCTGATCGGCGCGGTGCCGATGCAGCGGCCGGAACTCTCCGGCGACTTCGCCCTGCTGATGGGCTGGGCCGACGAGGTGCGTCGCATGAAGGTGCGCGCCAACGCCGAGACCCCGGCGGACGCCCGCATGGCCCGCAACTTCGGCGCCGAGGGCATCGGCCTGTGCCGCACCGAGCACATGTTCTTCGACGAGGGCCGCATCGTCGCGGTGCGCGAGATGATCCTCGCCGACACCGAGAAGGAGCGGCGCGAGGCGCTGGCCAAACTGCTGCCGATGCAGCGCAAGGACTTCGTCGACCTGTTCGAGATCATGTCCGGCCTGCCGGTCACCATCCGTCTGCTCGACCCGCCGCTGCACGAGTTCCTGCCCAAGACCGACGAGGAGATCGCCGAGGTCTCGGCCGCCATGGGCGTCTCCGGCGACAAGCTGAAGGAACGGGCCGAAGCGCTGCACGAGTTCAACCCGATGCTCGGCCATCGCGGCGTGCGTCTGGCCATCACCTTCCCCGAGATCTACGAGATGCAGGTGCGGGCGATCTTCGAGGCCGCCATCCAGGCGGGCAAGGAGACCGGCGATCACGTGGTGCCGGAGATCATGGTGCCGCTGGTCGGCATCAAGTCGGAACTCGACTTCGTCAAGACCCGCATCGACGCGGTGGCGGCGGAAGTGGCGAAGGCGACGGGCGTGAAGCTCGACTATCACGTCGGCACGATGATCGAGTTGCCGCGCGCGGCGCTCACCGCCGACAAGATCGCCGAGACGGCGGAGTTCTTCTCCTTCGGCACCAACGACCTGACGCAGACGACCTTCGGCCTGTCGCGCGACGACGCGGCGAAGTTCCTCAACGCCTATCTGAAGGCCGGCATCCTCGAGCACGACCCCTTCGTCACCCTCGACCAGATCGGCGTCGGCTCGATGATCGAGCTCTCCGCCGAGCGCGGCCGCAAGACCCGCCCGAACATCAAGCTCGGCATCTGCGGCGAGCACGGCGGCGATCCGGCCTCGGTGAAGTTCTGCGAGACGGTCGGGTTGGACTACGTCTCCTGCTCGCCGTTCCGCGTGCCGATCGCGCGACTGGCGGCGGCGCAGGCGGCGCTGATCCACAAGAAGTGACGAACAGAGTCACGGGAGGAAGCGAGACGGGGCGCCGAGAGGCGCCCCGATTTCGTTCGGATGGCGTTGAATATGGATTTGCCAAGAGACATACTTCCAGAAAACGTATTCCTATTCTCGCGTGATATCATTTTTTACTCAACAAGCGGAGAATTGCAATGGATCCGGCTTCTTTCATAGGCCCTGCGGTCGTGGCGGCAGTGGTATCAGGTATCATTTCTATGATAGTTGCAGCCATGAATAGGGAAGCCATGGCGTCACTCCAGACCAACAAAATTGACGCTGAGCGTGATCTTGCGGAGCGAAGATTCGAGTTCGACAAGAAATTGTCGGAACGCAAGCTGCGAGCAGAGGAAGCAGCCGCGGACTGGGAGCGCCGCAACGCGACCTACCAAGCTATTATCGAAAGACTTCCGGCGTTGACAGTCGAAAAGCGGGACCCTGGAAAGACCGAGGAAATTCTCGCAGAGATGCGCCGACTTTGGGTGATAGGGTCTCCAACAGTGGTGCGAGCGACAAGCGAATTCCTAACCGCCATGCAGACCAGCAAGACGCCATATTCATCAATGGAAGAGCATCTCGGCTTCTTGATCCAAACCCTTCGCCAAGATTTACACGGAGAGGAAGCAAGAGAAGCGCTGTCGCCCGCAGATTTCATCATACGAACCACGCTGTAACGTACACACATCCACGAGTCCGGTCGCGCCATCCGTATCATGGCTCTCGACGCCTCAAGTGACTTGTTAGCCTATCGCTTCCGGTCATTCTTTCCGGCATAGGCTCGCAACCCGCGGCCCTGACTTCGATCAAAAGAGCGAGGCATTTGGTAATGCCCGTCGACGATCCGGTTCGCGTAACGCCTCGGGAAGCCCCCGTCTTCCTTCTCCCCTCGCGGGAGAAGGGTCTCCGGGGCGCAGTCTTCCTGACCGAATGGCGCCGGTTCCATGAGGCGATGCCGCTCCGGACCGAGGCGCGGCCCCGTCTTGACGCACCGCTGAGGTTCGCTGATAATCGCCGAGAACCGCTAAGAACCAATAAGAACCTCCGCGCCATGGCCGCCTTCACCGTGCGTCTCGACGACGACAAGACTCGCAGGCTCGATCTGCTGGCGGAGAAGCTCGACCGGCCGCGCTCGTATTTGGCAGCGCAGGCGATCGACGACTATCTCGCCCGCGAAGAGTGGCAGATCGCCGAGATCGAGGCCGGGATCGCGGAAGCCGATCGCGGTGAGTTCGCGTCGGCAGACGATCTCGCTCGCGTCACCGCGAAATACGTGACATCGGGACGCGAAGGATGACACGGGCGATCCGCTGGACGAGACGAGCCGTCCGGCGCCTGGACGCTGTCGGCGCCCACATCATGCAGGACGACCCCGCGGCGGCGGCCCGCGTAGTGGCCCGCATCATCTCCGGGGTGGAGCTTCTGGGGGACCAACCCGCCATCGGACGGGTCGGGCGAATCGAGGGGACGCGAGAACTGGTGTTCGCCGATATCCCCTACATCGTGCCGTATCGCGTGAGGCCGACCTCGGTCGAGATCCTCACCGTGATTCATACGGCCCAGAAATGGCCGGATAGCCTGTAAGAGAGCGTAAAGCTCGGAGCCGTAGGCATAATTGGCGATGCCGAATTGCGCCGCTCGCCTTCATTGGCCGAGACGGGTCATGACCATCGCCACGCCCGAAGGCGAATTACGGCTGCGCCCATTCCGCCCTACGCCGGGTCGTAGCCGCGCTCGGGCCCCCCCTCAATGAACCCGGCTGACGCAGAAGTCTACGACGTCCAACAGCGCCCGCTTGTGGGCGCCGTCCTTGAACGGGGCCAATGCGTCCTTCGCCATGGCGCCGTAGTGGCGGGCGCGTTCGACGGTGGTCTCGATCGCCTTGTGCTTGCGGAGGAACTCGATCGCGGTCACGAGATCGGCGTCCTCGGCCGCGCCGTCCTGGAGGCAGCGCTTCCAGAAGGCGCGTTCCTCGTCGGAGCCGCGGCGATAGGCGAGCACCACGGGGAGCGTGATCTTGCCTTCGCGGAAATCGTCGCCGACGTTCTTGCCGAGCGCCGCCGACGAGCCGCCGTAGTCGAGGGCGTCGTCGATCAGCTGGAAGGCGAGGCCGAGGTTGTTGCCGTAGGAGCGGAAGGCCGCCTCCTCGTCGCGCGGGCGGCCGGCGGCCACCGGGCCGAGCTCGGCGGCGGCGGAGAACAGCGCCGCGGTCTTGGCGCGGATCACCGCGAGATATTCGTCTTCGGTGGTCGCCATGTTCTTGGCGACGGCGAGCTGCATCACCTCGCCCTCGGCGATGATCGCGGCGGCGTCGGAGAGGATCTGCAGCGCCTGGAGATTGCCTGTTTCGACCATGGTGCGGAAGGCCTGGCCGAGCAGGTAGTCGCCGACCAGCACGCTCGCCTGGTTGCCCCACAGCTTGCGCGCGGCGAGCTTGCCGCGACGCATGTCGCTCTCGTCGACGACGTCGTCGTGGAGGAGCGTCGCGGTGTGCATGAACTCGACCGCCATGGCGAGCTTGATGTGATCGTCGCCGCCGTAGCCGCACATCTGCGAGGCGGCGAGGGTCAGCATCGGCCTGAGCCGCTTGCCACCCGACGAGATCAGGTGATTGGCCACTTCCGGGATCATGGTGACGTCGGAACCGGCCTTCGACAGGATGAGTGCGTTGACCCGGTCCATGTCGCCGGTGACGAGCCGCACCAGGGGCTCGATCGAGGCTTCCGGACGCTTCTTGCCGTCTTCGAGAGAAACCACCACGCCCACGTCGAACCACTCCCACTCACCGGCCCACCGGTCGCGGTCGGCACCTTCCGCCTCGCGCGATACCATCCCTCGGCAGCCGCCGTCACTATCCGAAAGCAAGTGCTTCCGTCCCTCCGCCGACGTCTTCGGACCGGTTCGGAGGCGACGGGCGAGCATAGGCGGGGGCGGGGGCGCTCACAAGGGACAGGTCGGCACGGGGGAAACGCGCCGGATGCAGGGCCGACGGAGGGGGCGTCGTGGTGATTCCCTCACATGAAGGCATGCTCTAGGATCGATCCGAGAGAGGCGCCGATGGAAGAACTGATCCGCTCCAACGATCCGGTCCTGATCGCCACCGTCGAAGCGCTGCTCGCCGGAGCGGGCATCGTCCATTTCGTCGCCGATCGCCACATGTCGGTACTGGAGGGGTCGATCGGCATCTTCGCGCGCCGCGTCCTGGTCGATGCCGACGAGGTGGACCGCGCCCGCCGGCTGCTCGTCGATGCCGGGCTCGGCGACGAACTGAGGCCCGCGACGGCGTGACGCGCGATCCCTCCCCCCTTTCGCCGCCGTCGTCGGCGGGCGACGTCAGCACCCCCGGCGCCCCCGCCACGTCGGCGACGACGATCGACCGCTTCCTCGACGGCCGTCTCGTCGTCGAGCAGCCGGCGAAGGGACGCCATCGCGCCGGGCTCGACGCCATCCTCCTCGCCGCGACGGTCGCCGACGGCGCGTCGGGGCTGCTGGTCGATCTCGGCGCCGGGGTGGGGACGGCGGGGCTCGCGGCGGCGGTGGGAGCACCGGGGCTCGAGGTCCGCCTCGCCGAGCGCGATCCGGAGGTCCTGCGGCTGGCGGAGGCGAACATCGTCCGCAACGGCCTCGTCGGCCGGGTCGAGACGATCGCCGTCGACCTGCTCGGCCCGGCGAAGGCGCGCGAGGCGG
The DNA here is from genome assembly GCF_036782435.1 of Pinisolibacter sp. NCBI lineage: Bacteria > Pseudomonadati > Pseudomonadota > Alphaproteobacteria > Hyphomicrobiales > Ancalomicrobiaceae > Pinisolibacter > Pinisolibacter sp. Next base: position 46,326 of record NZ_DAIPZB010000003.1, read on the forward strand.
TGTTGCCGCGCGAATGCGCCGCCCATGTCGTCTGCAATCCGCCGTTCCATGCGCCCGGCGCCGTTCGGGCTTCGCCGCGCCAGGGCCGCGCCGCGGCGCATGTGCTCGCGGAAGGCGGGCTCGCCGATTGGGTGCGGGTGGCGGCGGCGACGCTCCGGCCGCACGGGCGGCTGTCGCTGATCTTCGAGGGCGGCGGGCTCGGCGAGATCGTCGCGGCCCTCGCCGGCCGTTTCGGCGCGGCATCGATCCGGCCGATCCATCCGCGTGAGGACGCGCCGGCGCACCGGCTGCTGGTCACGGCGGTCAAGGGATCGCGCGCCCGGCCGGCGGTGCTGCCGGGGCTGGTGCTCCATCCCGCCGGCTCCAACGCCTATCTGCCGCAGGCCGACGCCGTGCTGCGCGGAACCGCCGGGCTCGGCGGCGGCCGCGAGGATCTCACCGAGCGCGCGTAAGGCGGATCCGATGATGTTTCGACCGGGTCGAGGGTCCCTGGTGCGAAGACGGCCCGGCCGGGCATCGTCCGGTCGGGCCGCGACGTTCACGGCATTCGGACGCTTCCGAATGTCGGGAGCCGAACACGACGGGACGGTTCACCGACCGAGGAAACGCGGGCCGACGTTGCGGCAGGAGACGATACGGCAGGACATCCGCCGCGGCGTCGTCAGTTGGCACTTGAGTTTGGCTTCCTGCTGCGCCGTCCGCCGGTCGGGCGAATAGCCCCAGCCCTCGCCGAGACGGCTCTTGGCGTGGCAGGCCCAGGCGTTGGCGGCGCCGGTCGAGAAGGCCATCACGACGGCGGTCGCTGCCGCCAGGGTCATCATCTTCATCTTCGGGGTCATGGTCTCACTCCTCTCACCCGAACGATGCGCATGGTCGCACCGTCGCGCCCGACGCGCCATGAGCGAGATCACCGGCGGCGAAAATCGGCGCGGCCACCGGGCGCTCCGCCGCCCGGTGGCCGGGCCGGCGCACCGTGACCCTCCGGATTTCCACGGTCTTCGATCGCAGACGGTGACCACGGGCGGAGAAAATGTTCTAAACTCTCGAGCCGAACTCCTCGCCCGCCGGGCGCCAGATCAGGATCCGAGACTCATGCGTTCGACCGTTCTCGCTCTCACCGCCGTCGTTCTCGCCGCCGTGCCGGCGGCCGCCGACGGCGTCTATCGCGGCGCTTCGTCGGTGGCCGGCGGGCGCGATCCGGTCTGCGCCGGCGTCACCTCGATGAACGCCATCGTCTCGGGCTCCGACATCCGTCTCGACGGCGCGGTCTACGAGGGCGTCGGCATGCCCGGCAGCGGGACGGTCAAGGCGGACGGCAGCTTCACCGCGACCAAGGGTCCGGTCACCTTCTCCGGCAAGGTGACGGCGAAGCACGTCACCGCCCAGTGGAAGGGCCCCGACTGCTACGGCGCGATCGATCTGGCGAAGTGAGCAGACCCTGGAGGTCCCGGTCGGCCGGGACCTCCGCGAGAGGATCGCGCGTATCGCAAAGCGCCCGCGGAACCTTCGCGGGGTCGAGCCGATCCGTCCGCAGCGTCGCGACCACCGCCGAACTCGACCGAACCACGGGCCGCCATCCCCGGTGGGACGCGAAGCGGAGGGGAAGGGGATCCAGCGGCTCTTCAACAGGTCGAGAGGCCGATGGGTCCCCTTCCCTCGCGCGTCGCGCTCGCCGGGGACGATGGCCGAATTCGAGGCGCCGGAGCTACCGGAATCCCGCCTTTCGGCAATCCCAAACCAACGCTCTTCACTGGAAGGCCACTTCCTCGAAGCTCCTGAGCTTCCGGGAGTGGATCTTCTCGGCCGGCATCGAGCGCAGTTTCTCCATGGCGCGGATGCCGATGCGCAGATGTTGGCCGACCTGACGGCGGTAGAACTCGCTCGCCATGCCGGGCAGCTTCAATTCACCGTGCAGCGGCTTGTCGGAGACGCAGAGCAGCGTGCCGTAGGGGACGCGGAAGCGGAAGCCGTTCGCCGCGATGGTCGCCGATTCCATGTCGAGGGCGATGGCACGCGACTGGGAGAAGCGCTCGACCAGTTCGCGCTGATCCCTGAGCTCCCAATTGCGGTTGTCGATGGTGGCGACGGTGCCCGTCCGCATCACCGTCTTCAATTCCCAGCCGGTCAGGCCGGTGATTTCGGCCACCGCCTGTTCGAGCGCCACCTGGATTTCGGCGAGCGCCGGCACCGGCGCCCACAGCGGCAGGTCGGCGTCGAGGACGTGGTCGTCGCGCACATAGGCGTGGGCGAGGACGTAGTCGCCGAGCTTCTGTGAATTCCGCAAGCCCGCGCAGTGGCCGAGCATCACCCAGGCGTGCGGACGCAGCACCGCGACGTGGTCGGTGATGGTCTTGGCGTTGGAGGGGCCGACGCCGATGTTGACCATGGTGATGCCGGAATGGCCCTTGCGCGTCAGGTGATAGGCCGGCATCTGCGGCAGGCGTGGCGGCGCGGCGCCCTCGACCGGTTCGGACGCGCCGCGCTTCCAGACGAGATTGCCGGGCTCGACGAAGGCCTCGTAATCGCCCGCCGGGTCGTCGACCGCGGCGCGGGCATAGGCGATGAACTCGTCGACGTAGAACTGGTAGTTGGTGAAGAGCACGTAGTTCTGGAAATGCTCCGGTTTCGTCGCCGTGTAGTGGGCGAGGCGGTGGAGCGAATAGTCGACGCGCGGTGCGGTGAAGGGGGCGAGCGGGCCGGGTTCGCCGGCGGCGACCTCGAGCGTGCCGTTGACGATGGCGTCGTCGGTGACGGCGAGGTCGGGGACGTCGAAGAGGTCTCGTAGAGGCCGGTCGAGCCGTTCGGCCGCCTCGAAGGACAGGCCCTCGTCGGATCGCAGGGCGAAATGGATCGGCACCGGCACCGCCGACCAGCCGACCTCGACGCCGACGCCGTGGTTGGCGAGGAGCTGGCCGATCTGGACCTCGAGATAGTGGGCGAAGAGGTCGGGCCGGGTCACCGTCGTCGCATAGACGCCGGGGGCCTGGACGTAGCCGAAGGCGAGACGGCTGTCGAGGCGGGCGTGGGTGTCGATGGTGATGCGCAATTCCGGATAGAAGGCGCGGATGCGGCCCTCGACGGCCTCGCCGTCGAGCACCTCGCGGAAGCGCCTGTTGAGGAAGGCGATCGCCTCGTCGTAGAGCGCGATCAGCCGCGCCACCGCGGCCGTCGCCTCGGTGAAGATCTCGAAGGGACGTCCCTTCGGAGTGTCGACGGGTCCGTTCGACATGCGCCTTGCCTCCCCTCCGGCGCGCCGCCGGTCGACCGCCACTTCTTCTCTTCCGAAGTCTCGTCCGAGCGCCGGCCTCGCGTTCACGCCGCGGCACGCGGCAGATGCGTGGCGAGGATCCGCGGCAGGTCGGTGTGTTTCGCGAAGGTCGCCGCAGCGCCGGCGGCGCGCAGTCGGTCGGCGAGACCGGCGGTGACGTGGCCACCGCCGACGAAACCGACGACCTCCATGCCGGCGCGGCGCGCCGCCGTGACCCCGGCGACCGAATCCTCGATCACCAGACAGTCGGCCGGATCTGCTCCCATCTGCGAGGCGGCGTACATCAGGATGTCGGGGGCGGGCTTGGCCCGCTTCACCTGGCTCGCCGAATAGATGCGCCCGTCGAAGAGATGGGCGAGACCGCAGGTGGCGAGGTTGTCGATGAGCGCCGGCAGGCGGGTCGAGGAGGCGACGCAGCACGGCAGATCGAGCGCCTCGACCATGGCGTGGGCGCCCGGCACAGGCTTCAGCTCGCGGGCGAAGACCTCGCGGACACGGGCGAGATGAGCCTCGAGGAATCCGGCCGGCAGCGGACGGCCGAGTTCGCGTTCGATCGTCTCCCAGACTTCCTTCGTGGTTGTGCCGGCGAAGCGGGCGCAGACGGTCTCGACGGAGATCGGCAGGCCGAGGCCGGTCATCGCCTCGGCTTCGAGCCGGGCGACGACGATCTCGCTGTCGATGAGCACACCGTCGCAGTCGAAGATGACGAGCATGAAGATCCGACTCGTTCGGTTGGCGGAGATCTCTTCTCTTTTAGGAGCGCGCCGGTGCGCCGGGAAGGGGCGAGATACGGGTTATCCCGTTCGTCGCGCCGTCGCCTCGCCCTTTACCTGCCCTTTACCGCGATCGGTAACCATGACGCCATCGAGTAGCGTTCAGTAGCCGCGTATCAGGCGAGTACGTTCATGCCCCAGTCGCGTATCCGGACGGCCCGAACGGGCTCGCCTGACCTCTCTTCACGTGAGGCCTCGGCACTCCATCCCCATCTCGACCGCATCCTCGTCGGCGATTGCGTCGCCGAACTGGAGAAACTGCCGGCGAAGTCGGTCGATCTGGTCTTCGCCGATCCGCCCTACAATCTCCAGCTCGCGGGCACCCTGCATCGGCCGGACCAGAGCCTCGTCGACGCCGTCGACGACGAGTGGGACCGGTTCGACAGTTTCGAGGCCTACGACGCCTTCACCCGCGCCTGGCTGCTCGCGGTGCGCCGCGTGTTGAAGCCGAACGGCACGATCTGGGTGATCGGCAGCTATCACAACATCTTCCGCGTCGGCACCATTCTCCAGGACCTCGGCTTCTGGATCCTCAACGACGTGGTGTGGCGCAAGACCAACCCGATGCCCAACTTCAAGGGTCGGCGCTTCCAGAACGCCCACGAGACGCTGATCTGGGCCGGTCGCGACCAGGACACCAAGAAATACACCTTCAACTACGACGCGCTGAAGGCCTTCAACGAAGACACGCAGATGCGGTCGGACTGGACGATCCCGATCTGCTCGGGCGGCGAACGGCTGAAGGACGACGCCGGTGACAAGGTGCATCCGACCCAGAAGCCGGAGGGGCTGCTGCACCGGGTGATGCTCGCCTCGTCGAACCCCGGTGACGTGGTGCTCGACCCGTTCTTCGGCACCGGCACCACCGGCGCGGTGGCGAAGAAGCTCGGCCGCTCCTTCGTCGGCATCGAGCGCGACGCGACCTATGCCGAGGCGGCGCGGACCCGCATCGACGCGGTGGTGCCGCACGACGCGGCGTCGCTGGAGATGGCCAAGGGCAAGAAGGCGGAGGTCCGCGTGCCCTTCGGTGCGCTGATCGAGGCCGGGCTGATCGAGGCCGGCGAGATCCTCTACGGACCCAAGGGGCGTCACCTCGCCCGCGTCCGGGTCGACGGCAGCCTCGAGGCGCTGGGGCGGACCGGCTCGATCCACCGGATCGGCGCGCTGGTCCAGGAGGCCGAGGCGTGCAACGGCTGGACCTTCTGGCACGTGACCCGCAACGGCGTACCGATGGTCATCGACGAACTCAGACAGCAGATGCGCACCGCGATGGGCGAAGCCGGCTGAGGCGATCCGCCCACGGTTCGGAACGAAACGACGAAGCCCCCGGGGCCGGACCCCGGGGGCTTCGCTTTCGTCACGATGCCTCTCGGCGTCGCGGTGTCACTTCTTCGCCGGCGGGATCTGGGCGATCTCCTGGAAGGCGAAAGGCTTGTCGGCGTCGTCGGGATCGACGATCACCCGCACCGCGCCGACGATCTTCTCGCCCGGCACCTGCAGGCGAGTGATGCCCGGAACCGGCTTCATGTCAGTGCCGTAGAACGGCGTCACCTGGAAGAAATGGGCGTCGCCGTTGATGACGAGCACCGGCTTGCCGAAGGCCTTGGCCTGCTTCTCGATGGTCTTCAGCGTCTTGACGAAGCCCGAGGCGAGCGGCACGTCCGGCTCGAACTGCTTGATGTCCCACATCTCTGCCTGAAGCGAGATCACCACGGCGCCGAGCTTGTCCGCCACGGCCTTCTCGAAGGCGGCGGTGAGCCATTTCTGATTGGCTTCGTCGCGGGCGAAGAACTCCTTGACGTTGTCGAGGCCGCGGGTCTCGAAATTGTTGTTGGAGCCGGGGATGTTGGGCTGGACGAACATCACGCCGTTCATGACGAAGCGGGTGTTCTCGACGAAGAGCTTGCCGTCCCAGGCCTTGACGTCGGGCATCAGCTCGGACTGGCGCTCGAGCGCGATGGGGTTCTTGCCCAGCGACTGCGGCGCGGCGAAGAACATCTCGCGGACCTTGTTCAGGCGCTCGTTCGGGTCGAACCTCCCGGCCTTCTCGCGATGACAGTCGGTCCATTCGTTGTCGCCGACGGTGTAGACCAGCGGGCCGTCGAACATGGCGAACTCGTCCGCGACCTTCCGGAAGGTCTCGTCGGAGCAGACGGTCGAGCCCGCCTTGATGTCGCCCATGTGGATGGAGACGGCCGGCTTCAGCGCGTTGATCCTGGCGATCAGCGCCTCGAAACGCGGATAGTCGTCGGGCAGCTTGTAGGGCATGTCGCCGAGGGCGACGAAGGCGAAGGAATGCGGACCGCCGACATCGACGGCCGCAGCCGGGGAAGCGGCGGCGACGGCGAGAGCGGCGGCGAGGACGAGGCGACGCATCGTGTCATCTCCAGGAGGGGGAAAAGCGTGGCGGCATCCTCGGCGGCATCGACGACGCTTCGATGAACGCCGCGACGGCGGAGCGGCGTGACCCTGCCCTGCGAACCGGACGGCAGACGCGCCGGTCGGCCTCGTCTATCGTTTCGACACCACGGCCCTCGCGGCCGTTCCTCGATCCGGGATCCGCATGACCACGCTTCCGACCCTCGACGATTTCCCCGCCCGCACCTTCGACAAGCTGCGCTACGGCGACACCGACCGGCAGGGCCACGTCAACAACGCCGTCTTCGCCACCTTCTTCGAGACCGGGCGGGTCGAGATGCTGCTCGCCGGCGGCGGCGATTTCCTGGCGCCCGGTCAGTCGCTGGTGTTGGCGCGGCTGGAGATCGACCTCGTCGCCGAGATCAACTGGCCGGGCACGGTCGAGATCGGCACGCGCGTCGCCAAGATCGGCCGCTCGTCGATGTCGCTCGAGCAGGCGGTGTTCCAGAACGGGGTGCTGGCGGCGCGCGGCATCTCGGTGGTGGTGCTGACCGACGAGACGACACGGCGCTCGACGCCCCTGTCGGAGAGCGCGATCGAGAAGCTGAGCGCCTACCGCGCCGGCTGAAGCGGCGTGGCCTCCCCTCACCTTCCCCGGCGCGGCGGCGTGCCGTCGTGGGCGGCTGCGATCGCCTTGCGGAAGACCGTCGGCAGCGCCTCGCCGGCGATCTCGTCGGGCGGCGACCACCAGTGGCCGTCCGGCGCTGGAGCATCGGCGGCGACGTCGGCGCGCAGGACGACGAGGCGCAGGTGGAAATGGGTGAAGGTGTGCTCGACCAGCGTCGGCATCCGCACCCAGGCGCCGGCGAGCGGCGGATGCGCGGCGGCATCACCGTCGGGCTCGGCCGCACCGACCTCGCGCCACGGCGAACCCGGCGGTTCGCTCATGCCGCCGAGGAGACCTTTCGGCGGGCGACGACGCAGCAGCACCGCGCCGTCGGCGCGCACCGCGACATGGGCCGTGCCGGTGCGGGTCGGCCGAGCCGCCTTCGGAGCGCGGCGCGGGAAGGTCTCGGGCGAGCCGAGCGCGCGGGCGGCGCAGCCTTCCGACCACGGGCACAGCGCGCAGGCCGGCTTCCTCGGGGTGCAGACGGTGGCGCCGAGATCCATCATCGCTTGCGCGAAGTCGCCGGGTCGTTCGATCGGCGTCAGCGTCGCCGCGAGGCGGCGCAACTCGGGCTTCGCCGTGGGCATCTCCGCCTCCACGGCGAAGAGGCGGGCGACGACGCGTTCGACGTTGCCGTCGACCACGGTCGCAGGCGCATCGAAGGCGATGGCGGCGATCGCCGCGGCGGTGTAGGGGCCGACGCCGGGCAGCGCCCGCAGGCCCTCCTCGGTCTCGGGGAAGCGGCCGCCGTGATCGGCGACGACGACGCGGGCGCAGGCGTGGAGATTGCGGGCGCGCGAATAGTAGCCGAGGCCGGCCCAGGCCTTCATCACCTCGGTCTCGTCGGCACGCGCCAGATCGGTGACCGATGGCCAGCGGACGGTGAAGGCCTCGAAGTAGCTCTTCACCGCGGCGACCGTCGTCTGCTGCAGCATGATCTCGGAGAGCCACACCCGATAGGGATCGGCGATTTCGCCCGCGGCTCGATCGACCGGGCTCACCCGCCACGGCAGGCGGCGGTGATGGCGGTCGTACCAGGCGAGGAGGTGGGCGGGGTCGAAGGCGGGCATGGATCGGAGGTAACGTGGGGACGGCGCGGGGAAAAGGGGGTGAGGCGGAACCGCGGCCTTGTTTCCGGCAGAGACCGCGTCCATCGTCCGCCCCATGTCGACACCCCACGATCCGACCGACGACGTTTCTCCTCGCCCGCGCGGCCGGCGCGGAGCGCGCGCCGTCGCCGATCTCGTCGGCGATGCGCTGAAGCCGGCGGCGAAGAAGCGCGGCTTCGCCTCCACCGATCTCTTTCGCAACTGGGCCGACATCGTCGGGCCGGTGTTCGCCCAGGTGACGCAGCCGGAGCGGCTCTCCTGGCCGCGCCGCCTCGACGACGGCGGCGAGCAGGGGTTCGAACCGGCTGTCCTGATCGTGCGCTGCGAGGGCTCGCGGGCGCTCTTGTTGCAGCACGAAGCGCCGACCGTCGTCGAACGGATCAACGCCGTCTTCGGCTTTCCCGCCGTCGCGCGGCTGAAGATCGTGCAGAAGCCGATCCACCGGCCGGCGGTCGCCCGGCCGCCGCGGCTCGCCGCCCTTTCCGCCGCCCAAGAGGCGCATGTCGCCGAGATCACCGCCGAGATCGAGGACGAGGGCCTGAAACGGGCGCTGATCGACCTCGGCCGGGCGGTGTTGGGCTCGCGCAAGCCGAAATGACGGGCGCAAACCGCGGGTTTTCCCCGGATAACGATCGCGCGAGGTCGGCGCGAGGGGCGACGTCTCGCCACAATCGGGCTATTGATTGAGCGAGCCGACGTGTCGGGCCGCACCTTCTCGGACGAGCCCGGACGGACAGGTCCCGCCTTTTTTCCGAGCCTTCGGACAACTCGAGGACATTTCGCCCGTGACGCCCTCCCGCCGCCGCTTCCTGGAAAGCTCCGCCGCGCTCCTCGCTTTCGGATCCGCCGCGCTCGCCGCCGGCCCGGCCGCCGCGCAGGGCGCCTACGACATGGCCGAGATGTTGAAGCCCGGCCCGCTGCCGGACATGATCCTCGGCAATGCCGATGCTCCGGTCACGGTGGTCGAATATTCGTCGATGACCTGTGGCCACTGCGCCAACTTCCACAAGAATGTCTTCCACTATCTCAAAGAGAAGTACATCGACACCGGTAAGGTCCGCTTCATCCATCGCGAGTTCCCGCTCGACCCGCTGGCCGCAGCGGCGTCGATGCTGGTCCGGTGCTCGCCGAAGGAAAAGTACTTCGACATGCTGGGGCTGTTCTTCGAGCAGCAGACGGTGTGGGTGAGGACCGACGATCCGGTGACGGCGCTGCGCAATCTGACGCGCCAGATCGGCTTCACCGACGAGAGCTTCAAGGCGTGCCTCACCGATCAGAAGCTGCTCGACGACCTCAGCGAGATCCGCAAGCGCGGCTCGGAGGTGTTCAAGATCGACGGCACCCCGACCTTCTTCATCAACGGTCGCGCCTCCAAGGGCATCTCCACCAAGGAGGAGCTCGACAAGGCTCTGGCGCCCTACCTGAAGTGAGGCCGATGGTGAGCGACGCGGGTTCGATCGACGGCGGCGGAGGGTGAGGTGCGCTTCACCCGGCTCAAGCTGCTCGGCTTCAAGACCTTCGTCGACTCGACCGAGTTCATGATCGAGCCGGGGCTGACCGGCGTCGTCGGCCCCAACGGCTGCGGCAAGTCCAATCTCGTCGAGGCCCTGCGCTGGGTCATGGGCGAGAACTCCTACAAGAGCATGCGCGCCTCCGGCATGGACGACGTGATCTTCTCCGGAAGCACACGGCGGGCGGCGCGCAACACCGCCGAAGTCACGCTCTTCCTCGACAATCGCGAGCGGCGGGTCACCGCGCCGCACGCCGACGCCGACATCCTCGAGGTGACGCGGCGGATCGAGCGCGAAGCGGGATCGAACTATCGGATCAACGGCCGCGAGGTACGCGCCCGCGACGTCCAGCTGCTGTTCGCCGACGCCTCGACGGGATCGCGTTCGCCGGCGATGGTGCGCCAGGGCCAGATCGGCGAGTTGATCTCGGCCAAGCCGACGGCGCGACGCGCCATCCTGGAAGAGGCCGCCGGCATCTCCGGCCTGCACTCGCGCCGCAACGAGGCGGAGATCCGCCTCAAGGCCGCTTCGCAGAACCTCGAGCGCGTCGAGGACGTGCTCACCGAGTTCGAGACGCGGCTGGAAAGCCTCAAACGCCAAGCGCGGCAGGCGGCGCGCTATCGCAACCTCTCCGCCGAGATCCGTCAGGCCGAGGCGACGATCGCATTGTTGCGTCTCATCGAGGCGCGCGAGCGGGTGAGCGAGGCCGAACGCGATCTCCTCCAGGCCGACAAAGCGGTCGGCGAGACGGCGGAGGTCCAGGCGCGGGCGGCGCGCGATCAGGCGGTGGCGGCGCACGACCTGCCGCGGCTGCGCGACGCCGAAGCCGCCGCGTCGGCGGCGCTGCAACGCCTCAGGCTGGCGGCGGCGGAACTCGACGCCGAGGAGCGGCGGGTGCGCGACCGGCTCGGCGAGCTCGAGCGCCGCATCCGTCAGATCGACGAGGACCGCGCCCGCGAGGACCGGCTCGGCGCCGACATGGCGGCGGCGCTCGATCGGCTCGCCGAAGAGGAGGCGGTTCTTTCCGCCGAGAACGAGGACGTCGCGGCCTCGGTCGCCGAGGCCGAGGACCGGCTGGCGGAAGCGGAGGCCAAGGCGGCCGAGACGGAAGCGGTGCTCGCCGAGATCCAGGCACGGGCGGCGGACGCCCAGGCGCGGCGGCGGGCCTTCGAACGGGCCAAGGCGGAAGCGTCCGAGCGGCTCGGTCGCCTGCTCAGGGAACAAGAGACGGCGCGCGTCGAACGCGACCGATTCGCCGAGGGGCTCGGCGACGGCGAGGCGCTGGAGGCGGCGCGTTTCGCGGTCGAGGACGCGGCGGCGGCGAGCGTCGAGGCGGACGCCGCGGTGGCGGAAGCGGAAGAGCGGGTGCTCACGGCACGCGACGCCTTCGAAGGCGGGCGCGGGGCGCTGGCGGAGCGTGAACGCGAGGTGTCGCGGCTGGAGGCGGAAGCCAAGACGCTGGCCAAGATCCTCGACGTCGCAGCCGGAACGCTGTGGCCGCCGATCATCGACCGGCTACGGGTCGACGCCGGTTACGAGACGGCGCTCGGCGCGGCGCTCGGCGACGATCTCGAGGTCTCCACCGACGAGGCGGCGCCGGTCCACTGGTCGGAGCCCGGCAGTGCCGCCGGCGATCCGTCACTGCCCGGCGGGGCGACGCCGATGTGGCGCTACGTCGACGGACCGGCGGTGATCGCCCGCCGTCTCGCCCAGATCGGCCTCGTCGATCGCGCCGACGGACCACGTTTGCAGAAGCAATTGGCGCCGGGGCAACGGCTGGTGTCGCGGGAGGGTGATCTGTGGCGTTGGGACGGGCTCGCCGCTGCGGCGGAAGCCCCGACCGCCGCGGCGCGTCGCCTGTCCAGCCGCAATCGGCTCCACGAGGTCGAGGTGCAGATCGTCGAGGCGCGACGCGACCTCACGTCCCGCCGCGCGTCGCTCGAACAGGCGCAACGCCTCCTGCGCGAGGCGGAAGAAGCCGAGCGCGCCACCCGCGAGACCTCGCGGCGGGCGCAGCGCACCGAGGCCGAGGCGCGCGACCGGGCAGCCCGGCTGGAGCGCGAGGCCGAACTCGCCGCCACCCGGCTCGCCGCTCTCGATGCGACGCTCGCCCGCCTCGCCGGCGAAGTCGACGAGGCGGAAGCGCGTGGGCGCGAGGCGGCGGATGCGGAAGCCGAACTGCCCGACACCTCGCGGTTGGACCAGGAGATCCTCACTGCGCAGGGCGTCGTGGCGCGCGACCGGGCGGTGGCCGCCGAACTGCGCGCCGCTCGCCAGGGGCTGGCACGCGAGGTGGAGATGCGGGTGCGCCGGCTCGAGGCGATCGGCCGGGAGCGTGCCGGCTGGTCGGCGCGCGCCGCCGCCGCGACGTCGCAGATCGCCGTTCTCGCCGAACGGCGAGCCGAGGCCGAAGCCGAGCAGGAGACGCTGACCGAACGGCCCGCCGACATCGAGGAGGCGCGACGTCGCCTTCTCGACGAGATCGGTACGGCGGACGCGAATCGCTCGGCTGCGGCCGAGGCGCTCGCCGCCGGCGAGCGGACGCAGGGCGAAGCCGATCGCGTCGCCCGCACGGCGCTCGAGGCGTTGTCGGCGGCGCGCGAGGCCAAGGGCCGCGCCGAGGAACGTCATGCCGCGGCGCGGGCCCGGCGGATGGAGATCGAATCGGGGATCGCCGAGACCTTCGAGGTGCAGCCGATCGGCCTCGCCGGCCTCGCTGGGATCGACATGGAAGCGCCGTTGCCCGAGGAGATCGCGGTCGAGCGGCGGCTCGAGCGGCTGAAGGTCGAGCGGGAGCGGCTCGGCGCGGTCAATCTCCGCGCCGACGACGAGGCGCAGGAGGTCGAGGAGCGGCGCGACGTGCTGGCCGGCGAGCGCGACGAGTTGGTCGAGGCGATCCGCCGGCTCAGGACCGGCATCTCCAACCTCAACCGCGAGGCGCGCGAACGGCTGATGGCGGCCTTCGACACGGTCGACGGCCATTTCCGCTCGCTCTTCACCCATCTCTTCGGCGGCGGCGAAGCCGAGCTGCAGCTGATCGAATCGGAGGATCCGCTGGAGGCGGGCCTCGAGATCGTCGCCAAGCCGCCGGGCAAGAAGCCGACGACGATGACGCTCCTGTCCGGCGGCGAACAGGCGCTCACCGCCCTCGCCCTGATCTTCGCGGTGTTCCTCACCAACCCGGCGCCGATCTGCGTGCTCGACGAGGTCGACGCGCCGCTCGACGACGCCAATGTCGAGCGTTACTGCGACCTTCTCGACCGGATGGCGAGCGTCACCGACACCCGCTTCGTCGTCATCACCCACAACCCGATCACCATGGCGCGGATGAATCGGCTGTTCGGCGTCACCATGTCGGAACGGGGCATCTCGCAGCTCGTCTCGGTCGATCTCGAACGCGCCGAGCGAATTCTCGAGACCGCTTGATACGGAATCCGGCAGATCGCTTCGCGATGCCGGGTTCATCCCGTCGGAAAGGCCCTCGTATGGACAGGGCCTTACTCACGAACGGAACGAGCCGTTCGGATGAGCCCATCCGAATGCCTCATGAGGTGCAAGCGACCCGTCGCGCCGGCTTCGCGACGCCACCCCCTCCGAAAGGCTGTGACGAAGCGGCGCAACCCTCTTTCGGGGAGCGGTATTTCTCTTTTCTTTTCAATTGCTTGAACTAAAGTCTGGTGTCCTTGACACGTTATCCCGCCGCCACTATGGTGCGCCCGACTTCGGGGTGGGGCGGTCACGTTCCCGCGTTTCGAGGCGTGGGCGCGAAATGCGGGGGTGCCGGACATGGTCGAACGACCGACCGATGCGAACCCCGCGGGATCGCGGCTTCCGCCGAAGGACGACAACGAAGCGCGGCTTCAGCAGCGGCTGGAGCGTCTCGGCGAGAGCCTCGAGGCGCATCGGGCGGCGGAGGAAGCGGCGAACCGGCGGGGAAAATCCTCCGGTTTCGCGCAGGCGACCAAGGTCGCCTCCGAATTCGTCGCCGGCGTGATCGTCGGCGCCGGCATCGGGTGGGGGATCGACAAGGCGGCGGGGACCACTCCCTGGGCGCTGATCGTGTTTCTCCTTCTCGGCTTCGCCGCGGGCGTGCTCAACGTCCTGCGCGCCGAGGGGAAGGTGGCGGAGGCCGGCGCGCGGTTGCGCGAGCCTTCGGGGCAAGAGACGCAGCGGCCGAATCGCGACGGCGATCGGTCGGCTCCCTGAGGGAGCTGCGGAATTCGAACGGGTCGGGCTCCACGGGGCCGCGGATCCGAAGGGGGCGGCCCGATCGGGGGCGCGTGCGGCGGTCGATCGTTCGATCGAGCGCCAACAAGAGACGGGGACTGACAGGTGGCTGCCGACAAGGTCGATCCGATCCATCAGTTTCACATCACCAAGCTCGTGCCGATCAATCTCGGCCACTACGACGTCTCCTTCACCAACTCGTCGCTGTTCATGGCGGCGACGGTGATCGTCGCGACGCTGTTCCTCGTCATGGCCTCGTCGGGCCGGTCGATGGTGCCGAACCGCTGGCAGCTCGTCGCCGAGATGTCCTACTCCTTCGTGGCGAACACTCTGCGCGACGCCGCCGGCAAGGCCGGCATGCAGTTCTTCCCGCTGGTGTTCTCGCTGTTCATGTTCGTGCTGGTGGCCAACCTGCTGGGCATGATCCCGTACTTCTTCACCATCACGTCGCACATCATCGTCACCTTCTGCCTGGCGATGCTGGTGATCTCGACGGTGGTGATCTACGGCATCTGGAAGCACGGCTTCCACTTCTTCGGCCTGTTCGTGCCGTCGGGCGTGCCGGCCGCGCTGGTGCCGCTGGTGACGATGATCGAGGTGATCTCGTTCCTCTCCCGGCCGATCAGCCTCTCCGTCCGTCTCTTCGCCAACATGCTGGCCGGCCACATCACGCTGAAGGTCTTCGCGGGCTTCGTCGTGACGCTCTCGGCCGCCGGCGTCGCCGGCATGGCGGGCTCGGTGCTGCCGCTGGCGATGGCCGTGGCGCTGACCGCGCTCGAGTTCCTGGTCGCTTTCCTGCAGGCCTACGTCTTCACCGTGCTGACCTGCATGTACCTGAACGACGCGATCCATCCGGGCCACTGAGCCCGGTCGGACGCGGACGAAATCCGAAAGTTCAACTCTATCCCACCGAAGGAGCACTCCCATGGATCCGCAAGCTGCGAAGTACCTCGGCGCCGGTATCGCCACCCTCGGCATGGCCGGTGCGGGCATCGGCCTCGGCACCATCTTCGGCAACTACCTCGCCGGCGCGCTGCGCAATCCGGCGGCTGCCGACGGCCAGTTCGGCCGCCTGATCTTCGGCTTCGCCGTGACCGAAGCGCTCGGCATCTTCTCGCTGCTCGTCGCGCTGATCCTGCTCTTCGCCTGATCCTTCGGGCCGAAGAGAACATCACGAATCTCCGGCCGTCCCGAGCGGACGGCCGGTGATCTTCCGTGGATCCCGCGCGATCGTGCGGGGTCGGATCATCCGGGACGGTCGAGATGGCAAGCAACGTCAACACCACGGCCGAGGTGCAACACGCGGGCGCCGAGCACGGCGGGGCTTTCCCCCCGTTCGACAGCTCGACCTTCGCGTCGCAGATCCTCTGGCTCGCGATCACCTTCGGCCTCTTCTACGTGCTGATGTCGAAGGTCGTGCTGCCGCGTATCGGCGGCATCCTCGAGGCGCGCCACGACAAGATCGCCAAGGATCTCGAAGAGGCGAACCGGCTGAAGGCCGACTCCGAAGCCGCCGGTGCGGCCTACGAGAAGTCGCTCGCCGAAGCCCGCCAGAAGGCCCAGGCGATCGCCTCGGAAACCCGTTCGGCGCTCAATGCTTCGCTCGACGCCAAGCGTCACGAGGCGGAGGCCGGTCTCTCGGCCAAGATCGCCGCGGCCGAGACGACCATCGCCGGCATCAAGGCCAAGGCACTGGCCGAGGTCGACGGGATCGCCACGGAGACGGCGGAGACCCTGGTCTCCACCCTGACCGGCGAGAGCATCTCTCGTTCGGACGTCGCCGCGGCGATCGCCGCCGTCACGGCCAAGTGAGGAGGGACCGATGGACGCAACCTCTCTCGCCACCCTGTGGGCCTTCGTCGCGCTGCTGATCTTCTTCGGCGTGATCGCCTACCTGGGCGTTCCGGGCAAGATCACCGCCGCGCTCGACGGCAAGGTCGCCGCGATCGAAAGCGAACTCTCCGAGGCCAAGCGCCTGCGCGAGGAAGCCGCGAGCCTGCTCGCCGCCTACAAGCAGAAGGCCGCCGACGCCGAGCTCGAGGCGCAGTCGATCGTCGCGGAAGCCAAGCAGCTCGCCGACATCGCCACGGCGGAAGCCAACAAGGCGCTGGACGAGCTGATCGCTCGCCGCACCAAGGCGGCCGAAGCCAAGATCGCTCAAGCCGAAGCCCAGGCCGTCGCCGAGGTGCGTTCGCGCGCCGCCGACGTCGCCGTGGCCGCCGCCGAGAAGCTGCTGGCCACCCGGGTGGCGGGCAAGACCGGCGCCGACCTCGTCGCCAAGGGCATCGCCGAAGTGGCCGCCAAGCTCAACTGAGCCGCGCGCCCTTCACCAGATCGGAACCCCGCGTCTCGAAGGAGACGCGGGGTTCGTCTTTTTCGGCCTCGCGTCGGCCGCACCTCGTGTGGGTGGGGCCTCTCGGGGACCGGGCAGTAGGCTGGGGGCGACGATCCGTCGATCCGTGGGACCCGAGGATGATCGGGGGATGGGGGCGCGGCGCCCCTGCCCGGCCTCGCCATCTCCTCGCCGCCTTGTCGCCGGCTTCTCGAGTCAGCTTGCCGGGCTGGAACGGCCGAACCGAGGTGACCATGCCGCGTTTTCTGTACTTCGCCTACGGCTCCAATCTGCTCGCCGAACGGCTCGCCGCGCGCTGCCCGAGCGCCGAACCGAAAGGTGTCGTCCATGTCGCCGGATGGCGGCTCGCCTTCCATTCCAAGTCCTTCGACGGCTCGGGCAAGGCGACGCTGATCCGCGGCGAGGAGAGCGACGTCGTCCACGGACGGCTCTACGAGATCCCGGTCGGCGAGCGCGACGCGCTCGACAAGGCCGAAGGGGTCGACCGCGATCCGCCGGTCTATCTGCGCCACGACGATTTCGTCGTCACCGGCGCCGAAGGCGAGATCATCTCCGATGTCTCGGTCTACCTCGCCCGCGAGGAGACCCCGGCGCTGGCGCCGTGGGACTGGTATCGGGCCCTGATCGTCGCCGGCGGCATGCAGGCGGGGCTGCCGGCGGGGGACGTGGCGGCGCTGGCCGTGACCCCGGCCCTCCCCGACCCGTTGCCGACCCGGCGCACCCGGCGCGAGGCGCTGACGGTGCTCGAGAAG
This sequence comes from Pinisolibacter sp., assembly GCF_036782435.1. NCBI lineage: Bacteria > Pseudomonadati > Pseudomonadota > Alphaproteobacteria > Hyphomicrobiales > Ancalomicrobiaceae > Pinisolibacter > Pinisolibacter sp. The sequence goes on from NZ_DAIPZB010000003.1 coordinate 63,344, forward strand.
GCGGGCTTCTCCGAACTCGCCAAGGCCTGTGGCGGCGGCACCGCGGCGCCGGCGAACGATCGCGCCCCCAAGGCGGCGAAAGCGGCGGTCGATGCGGTCGCCGAGAAAGCGGTGGCCGAGGCGATCTCGGGCCTGTGAGGCGATCTCCCGCGCCCGACGGTGCGGTCCCGAACTCCGGAGGTCCCCGCGGCATCGATGGACCTTCGCGTCGGTCTCGAATCGGCGGTTCCCGATCGGGCCGCTTCGATCCGGTTCGTACCGGCTCTAGCCGCCGCGCTTCGCCGCCACCGCGCGCGCCACGGGCGCGAAGCTGGTGCGATGCAGCGGCGAGGCGCCGAGGTCGTCGAGCGCCGACATGTGGGCCTCGACGCCGTAGCCCTTGTGACGCTCGAAGCCGTAGCCGGGATGCTCCTGCGCCGCCAGGGTCATCAGCCGGTCACGCACCACCTTGGCGACGATCGAGGCGGCGGCGATGGAGACCGATCGGCCGTCGCCGCCCTTGACCGCGGTACCCGCGCACGGTAGCCCCGGCGGCACGTCGACACCGTCGACGAGCACGTGATCGGGCGTTTCGGCGAGGCCGTTGACGGCGCGGCGCATGGCGTCGAGCGTGGCGGCGCGGATGTCGGTCGCATCGATGCGCTCGACCGAGCCGAGGGCGATCGCCACCGCGTGGTGGGCGCAGATCTCGTCGAACAGACGCTCACGCACCTTCTCGCTCAGCTTCTTCGAATCGTTCAGCCCTTCCGGCACGCGCGCCGGATCGAGGATCACCGCGGCGGCGACCACCGGTCCGGCGATCGGCCCGCGGCCGACCTCGTCGACCCCGGCGATGCGGGCGGCCGGAAAGCCGTGGGCGCGTTCGTTGCTGTCGTCGGGTCCGGCCTTCGGCGACGCGGCCCCGGTCGCGGACTTCTTCGGGCGGCCTCTCATCGGGCGGTCTCCGGCAGGCGGGTGACGCCCTTTGCGTCGAGCGGGAAGAAGGGGTTGTGGGCGACCTCCCAGAGGTGGCCGTCGAGATCGCGGACATAGCCCGAATAGCCGCCCCAGAACACCTTCTCCGGCGGCTTCACCGAGCTCGCCCCGGCAGCGAGCGCCGCGGCGAAGGCGGCGTCGACCGCCGTCTCGCTCGGAAGATTCCACGCCAGCGTGACGCCGGCGAAGCCCTCGCCGGCCGCGGCGACACGAGCATCGTCGGCGAGCGCCTCGCGGCCGTAGAGGGCGAGGATCACCCCGTCCATGTCGAAGAAGACGACGTTCTCGTTGCTCGACCCGCCGGCTTCGAGACCGAGAGCCTCGTAGAAGGCGCGGGCGCGGGCGATGTCGGCGACGCCGAGGGTGACGAGGGAGAGGCGCAGTTTCATCGAAGGACCCTTGGTCAGAAGAGCGACAGTTGCCGGCCGTCGCCGAGCGGCGGCACGAAGAGATCGGTGCGCAGGGTGGCGACCGTGCGTCCGGCCTCGAGGCCGAGACGGCGCGTCGCCGCTTCGAAACGCTTGCGCAAGGTGGCGGCATAGGGGCCGAGGCCGCGCATCCGCCGCCCCCAGACCGCATCGTAGTCCTTGCCCTCGCGCATCGAGCGCAGCAGCGACAGGACATGACGATAGCGATCGGGATGGTGCTCGAGCAGCCATTGTTTGAAGATCTCCGACACTTCGAGCGGCAGGCGCAGCAGGATATAGCCGGCCTCGCGCGCTCCGGCCTCGGCCGCCGCCTCGAGGATGCGTTCCAGTTCGGCATCGTTGAGGGCGGGGACCACCGGCGCCACCATGACGCCGACGGGCACGCCGGCGGCGGCGAGACCGCGGATGGCGGCGAGCCGCTTCTCCGGCGCCGAGGCGCGCGGCTCCATCGAGCGCGACAGGCGGCGGTCGAGGCTGGTCACCGAAAGCGCCACCTTGGCCAGTCCCCGCTCGCCCATGCGGCCGAGGATGTCGGCGTCGCGCAGCACCAGCACCGACTTGGTGACGATGGTGACCGGATGGCCGCAGCGCTCCAGCACCTCGAGGATCTCGCGCATCAGCCGAAACCGCCGCTCGATCGGCTGATAGGGGTCGGTGTTGGTGCCGATGGCGACCGGCCGGCAGGCGTAACCGGCGACGCCGAGTTCGCGCTCGAGCAGCCGCGCCGCGTCGGGCTTGACGAAGAGGCGGCTCTCGAAATCGAGGCCGGGCGAGAGGCCCATGTAGGCGTGGGTCGGGCGGGCGAAACAATAGGAGCAGCCGTGCTCGCAGCCGCGGTAGGGGTTGATCGAGCGATCGAAGGGGACGTCGGGCGAAGAATTGCGGGTGAGGATGGTCTTCGGCTTCTCGATCGTCACCTCGGTCGAGAAGGGCGGCAGTTCGTCGAGCGAGCCCCAGCCGTCGTCGAAGGCGACGCGGCTCTCGCTCTCGTAGCGGCCGGAGGGATTGGCGATGGCGCCGCGGCCGCGACGGCGCTCGGCCTCGATGCGCGCATCGAGCACCACCGCGCCGCCGCCCTCGCATTCGCCGAAGCGCGGCACGGCGATCTCGGATCTCTCGACGAAACGATCGGCGGAGATGTCGCGAGCGGGGCGCTCGCCTTCGCTCCCCTCCGGCGAGGCTTCGCTGGGACTCTGTCTACGGGGGGCGGCGCGTCTCATGATCCGATCTTGGAACGTTCTCTGGAACATTACAAGAACATGCTCTGAAATTCGTCGATTCGCCAGCCTGTTCCGGCTGGTCGCCGGGTCGGGGGGCGTGTAAGAGACGGAACCGAGCCGTGAGCGTCCGCGGTCGCGGTCCGTCACCCGAGGATCCCGAGATCCATGCTGTCCGTCGTCATCCCCACCCAGAACTCCGAGGAAGGTCTCGCGCGCACGCTGGCGTCGCTGGTGCCGGCGGCGGCGGAGGGGATCGTCCGCGAGGTGGTGGTGGCGGATGCCGCGTCGAGCGACGGCACGCGGATCGTCGCCGACGCCGCCGGCTGTTCGCTGGTGGAGAGTTCCGGCGGTTGGCTGACGCGCGTCAGTGCCGGCGTCCACATGGCGCGGCGGGCGCCGTGGTTCCTGATTCTGGCACCCAACGTCCATCTCGACAGCGACTGGTACCGCGAGGCCGCCACCTTCGTCGACCGCAGCGAACGGGCGGGCCGGGCCGACTCCCATGTCGGCACCTTCCGCATCGTCTACGACGAGTTCGGCTGGCGCCCACGGGTCGCCGAGCGGGTGGTGGGCGTCGCCGGGGCGCTCTTCGGGCGGCCTCTCCGGGAACAGGGGCTGATCATCTCGCGCCACCATCTCGAGGCGCTGACGTCGCGCATCCCCGACCGGTTCGCCGGCCACGGCGACCTCGTCGGGCGGATGTCGCGGGCGGACATCCACACGCTGCGCGCCGATGCGGTGGTGCTGCCGCCGGTTCACGGTGGGCGCGCCGCGCCGAGCCTGTCGCGGCTCATGCGCATCACCTCCTCCGGTCTCGGCTTTCCGACGCCGACCGGCGACTGGACCGAGGAGTGAGGGTGCCGGCGGCGGTCTCGCTCCGCCGCGCCGTGGACCTTCCGCGCGCAGGTCGACCGGCCGGACGTCTTCACTCCGCCGCAGTCGTCCGCCAGCGTCGCCGACGTCCCTCTTCGCCGTCGACGCCGGGTCGCGGTTCACCCATGATGGCCCCATGGATTTCGCCGCCTTCTTCGACGCCGCCCTCCGTCTGATCGAGACCCACCGCGCCTGGGCGGGGGTGATCTACGGGCTCATGGCCTTCGGCGAGAGCCTCGTCATCGTCGGGGTGTTGATCCCGGCGACGGGGGTGATGATGGCGACCGGGGCGCTGGTCGGAGCGGGCACCGTGCCGTTCCTCGACGTGTGGATCGGCGGGGCGATCGGCGCGGCGGCGGGCGACACGGTCTCCTATTGGGTCGGCCGCAAGCTCGGCCCCGGCGTCGACCGGCTGTGGCCGTTCTCGCGCCATCCCGAGACGCTCGCGGCGGCCCGCAACGTCTTCGCCCACTGGGGCTGGATGGCGGTCGTCGTCGGCCGCTTCATCGGGCCACTCAGGGCGAGTGTGCCGACGGTGGCCGGCATCACCGCGATGCGGCACGGCGTCTTCCAGGCCGCCAACATCGGCTCGGCGATCGTCTGGATCCCGGTGCTGATCTTCCCCGGCTCGATGGGCGCGATCGCCTGGGACCTGTTCGACAGGGGCGACAGCGTGACCGGCACGATCGTCACGATCGTCGCGCTGGCGGGCATCGTCGCGGCGTTGTGGGTGCTCAGGCGGTGGATGCCGCGGAAGATGAAGTGACGACGAAATATGAAACGCGCCCGAGGTTTCCCTCGAGCGCGTTTCGGAAGGTCCGTCTCGTCCCGGCCGCGATCACATGTTCGGATAGTTCGGCCCACCGGCGCCTTCCGGCGTCGTCCAGGTGATGTTGCCGTTGGGGTCCTTGATGTCGCAGGTCTTGCAGTGGACGCAGTTCTGCGAGTTGATGACGAAGACCTTGTCGCCGTCCTTCTCCATCCACTCGTAGACGCCGGCCGGGCAGTAGCGGGTCGACGGGCCGGCGTAGGTACCGAGCTCGGACGACTTCTGAAGGGCCGGATCGGCGAGCTTCAGGTGGATCGGCTGGTCCTCCTCGTGGTTGGTGTTCGACAGGAACACCGAGGAGAGACGGTCGAAGGAGATCTTGCCGTCGGGCTTGGGATAGACGATCGGCTTGCACCGGTCGGCGGGTTTGAGCGACTTGGCGTCCGACTTGCCGTGCTTCAGCGTGCCGAAGAAGGAGAAGCCGAAGAGCTCGTTGGTCCACATGTCGAGGCCGCCGAGGGCGACGCCGAGGACGGTGCCGAGCTTCGACCACAGCGGCTTGACGTTGCGGACCTTCACCAGATCCTTGCCGACGAGGCTCTTGCGCCAGCCGGTCTCGTATTCGATCGGCTCGTCGTGGGCGCGGCCGGCGGCGAGGCAATCGGCGATCACTTCGGCCGCCAGTTCGCCGGAGAGCATGGCGTTGTGGCTGCCCTTGATGCGCGGCACGTTGACGAAACCGGCCGAGCAGCCGATCAGCGCGCCGCCCGGGAAGGTCAACTTCGGCACCGACTGGTACCCACCTTCCGTGATGGCCCGCGCGCCGTAGGCGAGGCGCTTGCCGCCTTCGAAGACGTCGCGGATCGCCGGATGGGTCTTGAAGCGCTGGAACTCCTCGAAGGGCGACAGGTACGGGTTCTCGTAGTTGAGATGCACCACGAAGCCGACGACGACCTGATTGTCCTCCATGTGATAGAGGAACGAACCACCGCCGGTCTTGAGGTCGAGCGGCCAGCCGAAAGAATGGCGCACCGAGCCCGGCTTGTGCTTCTTCGGATCGACCTGCCACAGCTCCTTGATGCCGATGCCGAACTTCGGCACGTCGCAGTCCTCGTCGAGCTTGTACCGAGAGATCAATTGCTTGGCGAGCGAACCGCGCACGCCTTCACCGATCAGGGTGTACTTGGCGAGCAACGCCATGCCGCGGGTGAAGCTGTCCTTGGGTTCGCCGTCGCGGCCGACACCCATGTCGCCGGTGGCGACGCCGATCACGTTGCCCGCATCGTCGTAGAGGATCTCGGAGGCGGCGAAGCCCGGGTAGATCTCGACGCCGAGCCCTTCCGCTTTTGCCGCGAGCCAGCGGCAGACGTTGCCGAGGGAGACGATGTAGTTGCCGTGGTTGTTCATGAGCTTGGGCATCATGAAGTTCGGCAGGGTGATGGCGCCGGCGGGGCCGAGGACCTGGAAGTGGTCGTTGGTGACCGGCGTCTTGAACGGATGGGTCGGGTCGTCGCGCCAATCGGGGAAGATCTTGTCGATGGCGATCGGGTCGACGATGGCGCCGGAGAGGATGTGGGCACCGACCTCGGAGCCCTTCTCCAACACCACGACCGAGATCTCCCGGCCCGTCTCGGCGGCGATCTCCTTCAGACGGATGGCGGCGCACAGGCCCGCGGGACCGGCACCGACGATCACCACGTCGAATTCCATCGCATCGCGCTCGGGAAGCACCGCTGCCTCGCTCATGCCGTCGAACTCCTCGTCATGCCGGCCGATCGGCCGCGCCGCGCTCTGCGGCCCGTCGCCCCACCGACTTGGCCTGCGAACCGGTTCGCACCGCCGATGCGACGGGAGAACACGCTTCGGTCTCGCCAGAAAGGGCGCCCATCGCTATGTTGCACAGCACCACTTAGACGCTTTCGCACCTTCCGCCAAGGTGGAATAAAGTGTCGTATAGGTCATGATGCCGCATGTCCGTGCAGATCGATGAACTGACCGCCCTCCTCGACTGGTACGTGGCCGCCGGCGTCGACGTCGGGCTCGGTGACGAGCCGGTCGACCGCTTCCTCGAATCGATGCGCGAGGCGGAGGAACGGCAGGCGCGCGGACGCGAGGCGGCATCGGCGAAACCGACCGGGGCGGAGGCGACGGCTCTCGGGCCGCCCTTCGAGGTCGATGCGAGCCCGGACCGCCCCACCCCGCGTCCGAGCGGCGAGGTACGCGGCACGCCGGCGCGCCGGGTGGAGACACCACCGGAGCGCCCTCGTTTCGAGCCGCCGCCGCAGCCGGTGGCGCGGGCGACGATCGGAGCCGCGGTGCCGGGCGATGCGGCGGTCGGAGCGGCGCGCGAGGCGGCGCGCGGCGCCGCGACGCTCGACGACCTGCGCTCGGCGCTTACCGCCTTCGACGGCTGCAACCTGAGAACCACCGCCAAGCGGCTGGTCTTCGCCGACGGCGACCCGCAGGCGCGCCTGATGCTGGTCGGCGAGGCGCCGGGGCGCGAGGAGGATGAACAGGGCCTGCCCTTCGTCGGCCGCTCGGGGCGGCTCCTCGATCGCATGCTGGCGGCGATCGGGCTCGACCGGAGCTCGGTCTACATCGCCAACGTGGTGCCGTGGCGGCCGCCGGGCAACCGCACGCCGACGCCGCAGGAGACCGAGATCTGCAAGCCGTTCATCGCTCGGCAGATCGAACTGGTCGACCCGGACGTGCTGGTCTTTCTCGGCGGGGCGGCGGCGGCGGCGCTCACCGGCACCGGCGAGGGTATTCTGCGTCTGCGCGGCCGTTGGATGACCTACGAGACCGGACATCGCGGCATCGCCGCCATGCCGACCCTGCATCCCGCCTATCTGTTGCGCCAACCGATCCACAAGCGATTGGCTTGGCGCGATCTCCTGGAGATCCGGCGCAGACTGATACCAAAGCCCGAAGGTGCCGACGCACCCGCCTGAACACACGCGAATTTCTCATTTGCGTCAGAGGCATGAAAAATTCGCGTCAGGAATACCATCGGCCATTTCCAATGGCCGATGGTATGAGCGCGCCGCCTCGACCGCGACCGCCGCGTCGATGCCAACGGAAGAAGGGCCGGGATCGCCCCGGCCCTCGGTCTTCGACGTCACAGCGGCATCTCGCCGTTCGACGAGTTGCTACTTGCCGTGACCTCCGCCACCGCCGCTACCACCGAAGCCACCTTCACCGTGGCCACCGGCGTAGCCGTAGCCGTGTTGTCCGTCCTCGCCGTAGGCATGACCGTGCGGTCCCGCCGTGGCCCAACGATACCCGTGTCGACCGGGCCCGCCGTAGCCGTAGCCATGGCCACCACCGTAGCCGTTACCGTCGTCGACGGGCGCGACTTCGGCGGTGAGCGCGGTGTCGTGGTCATGATCGGTCAGGAAGAGTTTGGTCTTCGGCACGGTGCAGACCTCGCCGACCGGGCAGTTGCCCGGCGTGCCATAGACGATGACGGCGCTGTCCGCATAGGCGACGCCGCTCAGCAGAAGCGTCGTGAGAGCGAGAGTCGTCATGCCTGTCTTCCTGAGCAGTTTGAACATGACAACCTCCTTTCCCCTCCGGCCGCCGATACTTCGGCAGTCGCTCGGGAGGACATGTGATATATGGGTACCGCTCCGAGTAATTTCAATACTATATCAATACGAATACATTCGTGATGTTGATTTTCAATATCTTTCTCGGAACATGAATATCAAATACCTCGTCGCGAGATCTGCGCGGAGACTCGGAGCGACAGCGAAGATCATCGCCCCCTCCGCTTCACGAATATCGGAGATGGGAAGAGATGCGGCGGAACATCCCGGTATTCCGAGGTCCACGGCCACGCCGCCACGGCCGATATCGGCGAGATCGTTCCAATTCGAAGTTTCCGGCTAAAGCAATCTCGAGACTTCCGGCGCATTTTCGCACGATCGGGAAGATTCTCACCCGATCCCGACAGAACTTCCGGGGAGACTCATGACCATCACCTCGATCGGATCGTCCTTCTCCTACATCCGCCCGGAAGCGGCGGCACGCGAAACGTCCGCCGCAGCGGTCTCGGAGGAGAGCATCGCGTCGGCCGCGACCGGATCGGCCGCGGCGTCCGCACCCCAGGCGTCGGGCTCGGCCAAGCCGAGCGTCGCCGACGAGTTGCGGGCACTCCTCGTCAAGACGCAGGAGAACCACTCGTCGCCGCCGGCGCCGCATGCCGCGGCTCGCGCCTACGCCGGCCACTGAGACGAGGTGGCGGCGCCGGAGCGCCTCGCTCCTGCCGCGATCCTTCGTCAGGATCCTCGCATCACGACGGCGAGACCGCTCTCGACAACGGTTCCCGTCGACCCCATCTCGTCGTATCGATGAGAGGGTGAGACCGGAGTGGTGCCGATCACCGCCGGGAAGGGAGGGTTCATGCCGCAGTTCCTGCTGGTCGCCGCCGCCGGTGCGGCGGCCTACACCGCCTATCGGGTGCTCCGCCGCGAGATGACCCGGGTCTCGGCACGTCTCGCCGAGGTGCGCGTCTCGCCCGAGCGCGATACGACGGCGCGACTGGTGCGCGGCGCCGACGGCGTCTATCGACCCGAGCGCTGATCCCACCCGGTCGATCCGTCGATGATCGTCCGTGACCTCGCCCCGCTCGATGCGTTCGAGGCGGCCCGCCGCCTCGCGGATCTGCCGGGCCTCGTCTTCCTCGACAGTTCCATGCGGCCCGAGGCGCTCGGCGAACACGCCCGCCTCGGCCGATGGTCCTTCGTCGCCGCCGATCCGTGGACGACCTTCGGCGTGCGCAACGGCCGCGCCTTCCGCGACGGCGTCGAACTCCCCGGCGCGCCGCTGGACGAATTGCGCGCGCTTCTCGCCTTCGAAGACCTCGCCGACGCGATCGCCGATCCACCGCCGTTCGCAGGCGGAGCGATCGGCTATATCGGCTACGATTTCGGTCGCCGGCTCGAACGGTTGCCGGAGCCGGCGGAGAGCGAGCCGGTGGCGGAGGCGATCTTCGGCGTCTACGACGTGGTGCTCGCCTTCGACCACACGGAGAACCGCGCCCGGCTGATCTCCAGCGGGCGGCCGGAGACGACGCCGGAAGCACGCCGTCGGCGGGCGCAGGCTCGGATGGACGTCTTCCTGATGCGCCTGGAGCGGTCGGCCGAACATCGCACCGGCTCGGTGACGCGGCTCGATTTCCGCCCGACGATCCCCCGGGAGACGCACGAAGCGCGGGTGGCGGCGGCGATCGAGCACGTGCTCGCCGGCGATGTGTTCCAGGTCAATCTGGCGCAACGCTTCGCCGCGCCGCTGCCCGAGGGGTTCGACGCCCTCGCCTTCCACGGGCGGCTGCGGACGGCGAACCCGGCGCCGTTCTCCGCCTATCTCGATTTCGACGAGCTCCGCGTCGCCTCGTCGTCGCCGGAGCGCTTCCTCGAGCTGCGCGGCGGGCGCATCGAAGCCCGCCCGATCAAGGGGACGGCGCGCCGGTCCGACGACCCGACGGAGGACGCCCTCGCCGCGGCGCGGCTCGTCGCCAGCGAGAAGGATCGAGCCGAGAACGTCATGATCGTCGATCTGATGCGCAACGACCTGTCGAAGGTCTGCGACGACGCATCGATCGAGGTGCCGGTGCTGTGCGGCATCGAGAGCTATGCCGGCCTCCACCATCTGGTGTCGGTGGTGACCGGACGGTTGGCCGAGGGGCGCGACGCGATCGACGCGCTGGCGGCGGCCTTCCCCGGCGGCTCGATCACCGGAGCGCCGAAGATCCGGGCGCAGGAGATCATCACCGCGCTCGAGGGCCACGGCCGCGGCGTCTATTGCGGCTCGATCGGCTGGATCGGCCACGATGGCGCCATGGACCTCGACATCGCCATCCGCACCGTGATCTTCCGCGCCGGCGAGGCGACCTTCTCGGTCGGCGGCGGCATCACCGCCCTGTCGGAGCCTTCGGCGGAATACGAGGAGACGCTGACCAAGGCGGCCCGTATCCTCGTCGCCGCGTCCAGCGAGACGACGGCGACCGGGACGCTCCCGGAAGCCGGTCGGCGGGAGGCGGCGGCGTGATCCTCGTCCTCGACAACTACGACAGTTTCGTCGCCAACATCGGCCGTTACTTCCGCAATCTCGGCGCCTCGACGGTGGAGGTGCGCAATGACGCGATCACCGTCGACGAGGTCGAACGCCTCGCCCCGCGGGCCCTGGTGATCTCGCCCGGCCCCGGCCGGCCGCGTGAGGCGGGCGTGTCCGAAGCGCTGATCCGCCGCTTCTCGGGGCGGGTGCCGATCCTCGGCATCTGCCTCGGCCATCAGGCGATCGGCGAGGTCTTCGGCGGCCGCATCGCGCGCGCCCGCGAACCGATGCACGGACGCGCCTCGCCGATCGACCACGACGGCGACGGCCTCTTCGCGAAGTTGCCTCGACCGACGACGGTCGGGCGCTATCATTCGTTGATCGTCGAGGTCGACGACGCACCGGATCTGATCGTCACCGCCCGCAGCGAAGCGGGCGAGATCATGGGGCTCCGTCACCGCGTCCATCCGACCCACGGCGTCCAATTCCACCCGGAATCGGTGCTGACCCCACAGGGGGCGGCGCTCTTCGACAACTTCCTGGCGATCGCCCGCGCCTTCGATGCCAACGAGAGGAAAACGGCATGATCGTCATCGATGGACGGCTCGAGGAGAGCGAGAAGGTCCTGTTCGACGTCTCGGATCGCGGTCTGACGCTCGCCGACGGGCTGTTCGAGACCATGCTCGCGGTCGACGGCCGCGTCTTCCGCCGCGACGCGCATCTCGGCCGGATGATCGCCGGGGCGGCGGCGCTGGCGATCCCGATCGACCGGGCGCGGCTGGAGACCGATCTCGACCTCCTCGTCGGGACGTTGCCTCGGGGTGAAGCGGTGGTCCGCCTGACGCTGACCCGTGGCCCCGGGGCGCGAGGGGCGCGACGGCCGGACGTCGCCCGACCGACGGTGCTGGCCACCCATGCGGCCTGGCCGAAAGAGACCGTGATGCGGCCGTTGCGCCTCGTCACCTCGACCATCCGCCGCAACGAGACCTCACCCACCTCGCGCCACAAGACGCTCGGTTACGTCGACGCCGGGGCGGCCCTCGCCGAGGCGGAGGCGAAGGGCGCCGACGACGCCCTGCTCTTCAACATGCGCGGTGCGGTCGCCTGTTCGACGACCGGCAACGTCTTCGCCGTCGACGGTGACGTGATCCTCACGCCGCAGCCGGACGACGGCATCCTCGACGGGACGATCCGCGCCGTCGTACTCGAGACGGCGCGCGAACTCGGCCTGCGCACCAAGGAGATGTCGCTGGCGCCGCTCGAATTCGCGGCGACGCAGGCGCTGTTCGTCACCAATTCGGTGCGGCTCGTCGCGCCGATCGCCGGCCTCGACCGGCGGCGTTACCCGACCGATCATCCGACGGTGGCGCGACTGGCGGACGCGATCGGCGCGCGGATCGCCGCCGAATGTGGCCGCGATCCGCGCGCCGGATGATGGCGATCACTTCTTGCGCTTGCATTCGCGATAGGCGGCCGACCCTTCGGCGAAATCGCCGCACGGATCGTACCTCTTCTTCGTGATCACCGGCTTGGGCCTCCGGACCTCGCCGCATCCGGCGACCGTCGGCGGGCAGTTGCCCGGCAGGCCGTAGGTCAGAACCCTGGTTTCGTCCGATCCCTCGGACGACGCGCCACCGCCCCCACCGCGACCGGCGGCCTGGGCGAGAGCCGCGCCCGTCGATGCGAGCACGAGCGCCGTGGCGAGCGCCGCGCCTGTGAGAATGCTCGACCTGAAGAACATGGCATCCTCCTTTTCACGTCTTCGGAGGGAGATCTTCATGTTTGGAAATTTTAACACGCACGGCTGAACCGAGGCTGAACCACCGCCGGTCCATCGGCATTCATGGCGATGTCGATGCATCTTTTCAGATCATGTCGGCGATCGACGGCTCACGGCGGGAGGACGATGTGCCGCACGATCGGGCGCGCCCGGACCGGAACGGACGTCGCGGCCCGCAGTCGCCGGGGCGACCACGAACCGCGCGTCACTCGAGGCTCTCTCGCACCGCGGGATCACAGTTCCTTGCGGCACTGGTTGTAGAGCCGGCTGCCGGGCTGGAAGTCGCCGCAGGGATCGTAGCGCTTGACACGGACGGGCAGCGGACGATGAGGGCGACCCGGGCCACAGGCGATGGTCGGCGGGCAGTTGCCGGGCAGACCGTAGACGAGGACGGCGCTGCTGCCACTCGAGCCGTTGCCGGGGCTCGAGCCACCGGCCGGGCCGCCGTTGCCGCCACCGGCGGTCTGGGCGAAGGCGGAGGCGATGCCGCCGACGAGGGCGACCGCGAGGGAAGCGGCGGCGATGGTGAGCTGGATGCGATGAGCGCGGCTGATGGTCGACATGGGGGCTCTCCTTCTTCGATCCTCCGGGCGGGGAGTTTCCCGCCTCTCGATCGTGGGTCGCGGCAGCCCGACGACCGGTTCAAAGAAAAATCGCCGCACGACGAAAAAAGTTCCGGGCGGTCGAAGCCGCGCCCGATTGCCGACTTCGGCGCGAACCGCCACAGTGGGTGCGCGGCCAAGGGATACGGTCCGCCGGAGGCCCCGACGCCGATGATCGCCACGATCCTCGCCCTCGCCATCGCCGCGCTCCACGTCTGGATCCTGGTGATGGAGATGTTCCTGTGGGAGACGCCGCGGGTCAGGAAGTCCTTCGGCACCACCGAGGAATTCGCCGCGGCGACGAAGGTGCTCGCCGCCAACCAGGGGCTCTACAACGGCTTCCTCGCCGCCGGCCTCGTATGGGGCGTCGCCCAGGGCGCCGCCGGGCGGCCGACCGTCGCCTTCTTCCTCGTCTGCGTGCTCGTCGCCGGGCTCTACGGCGCTGCGACGGCGAGCCGGCGCATCCTCTTCGTCCAGGCACTGCCGGCCGGCATCGCGCTCGCCGCGCTGGCGGCGAAGATCTGAGGCGAGGATCGAGCGGGGATGCGGTCCGGGCTCGCGTCGCGGCCGTTGACCCGCGGCGGCCCCATGGCTAGGGTCCGGCACGATTTTCAACGCTCGAGCCTCGCCATGATCGACCCCGCGACCCCCGCCCACATGCGCCCCGATCGCTCCTTCCAGGGGCTGATCCTCACCCTCCAGCGCTTCTGGGCCGACTACGGTTGCGTGGTGCTGCAGCCCTACGACATGGAGGTCGGCGCCGGCACCTTCCATCCGGCGACCACCCTGCGCGCCCTCGGTCCGAAGCCGTGGAACGCCGCCTACGTCCAGCCGTCGCGGCGGCCGAAGGACGGGCGCTACGGCGAGAATCCCAACCGGCTCCAGCACTACTACCAGTTCCAGGTGATCCTGAAGCCGTCGCCGGCCGATCTCCAGGACCTCTACCTGAAGAGCCTCTACGCCATCGGCATCGACCCCAAGACCCACGACATCCGCTTCGTCGAGGACGACTGGGAGAGCCCGACGCTCGGCGCCTGGGGTCTCGGCTGGGAGTGCTGGTGCGACGGCATGGAGGTGAGCCAGTTCACCTACTTCCAGCAGGTCGCCGGCTTCGAGTGTTCGCCGGTGGCCGGTGAACTGACCTACGGCCTCGAGCGTCTGGCGATGTACGTCCAGGGCGTCGACAACGTCTACGACCTCAACTTCAACGGCCGCGACGGCCACGACAAGGTCACCTACGGCGACGTCTTCCTCCAGGCGGAGCAGGAGTACTCGCGCCACAACTTCGAGCACGCCGACACCGACATGCTGTTCAAACAGTTCGAGATGGCGGCGAACGCGGCGCAGAAGTACGTCGCCGCCGGCTGGGAGAGCCCGGAAGAGAAGCGTCACCTGATGGCGCTGCCGGCCTACGACCAGTGCATCAAGGCGTCCCACGTCTTCAATCTGCTCGACGCGCGCGGCGTCATCTCGGTCACCGAGCGGCAGAACTACATCCTTCGCGTCCGCGAACTGGCCAAGGCCTGCGGCAAGGCCTGGCTGGCGACCGACGGCGGCGGTGCGGCGTGAAGACGGGGTCGGGCTGAAACCGGCTTCGCCTGTTCCGCCCTACGGCACTCTCGTATGCCTCCGACGTTCACCGTCATCGAACGATGCGTTTCCGGTGACGTAAGGGGTTACCCCTACAAAGTGCTTTCGAACACCTCTAATCTCCACGCCGACACGGCCGGTCGGCCGTCGAGAGGAGGAGATTTCCCATGAGCGAACCCGTGATCGCGCAGAAGGCGCCCTATCCCGTCGAGGTGAAGGCCGGCGAGTCCTATTTCTGGTGCTCCTGCGGGCAGTCGAAGAACCAGCCGTTCTGCGACGGCTCGCACAAGGGCTCCGGCTTCACCCCGGTGAAGTACGTCGCCGAGAAGGACGGCAAGGCCTTCTTCTGCGGCTGCAAGCACTCCAAGACGCCGCAGCTCTGCGACGGCTCGCACAAGGCGCTGTGAGCGGGCGGACGACGACGCCATACCGCCAATCGAACGACGAGAAATCCGGCGACCGCCGCTCGACCAGGAGCGGCGGTCGTACGTTTTGTCTCTCGACAGGGGGCTCTCGCCGACCTATCGAAAGGGCCGACGAAATCGTTGGACCTTCCGAGCCCGCCCATGCCCGAACTGCTTCTCGAACTCTTTTCCGAAGAGATCCCCGCCCGCATGCAGCGCAAGGCATCGGAGGATCTGAAGAAGATGATCACCGACGGGCTGGTGGCGGCCGGTATCACCTATGAAGCGGCGAAGGCCTATGCGACCCCGCGTCGGCTCGCTCTCCATGTCGTCGGCGTGCCGCCCAAGGGCATGGACGTCCACGAGGAGAAGAAGGGGCCGCGCGTCGGCGCGCCGGAACGCGCCCTCCAGGGCTTCCTCGAGGGCGCCGGCCTCGCCTCGCTCGATCAGGCGACCGTCGTTTCCGACAAGAAGGGCGACTACTACGTCGCCAAGATCTCGCGTCCGGGCCGCAGGACCGTCGACGTGCTGTCGGAGCTGGTGCCCGCCACCATCCGCGCCTTTCCCTGGCCGAAGTCGCAGCGCTGGGGCACCGGCACCCTGCGCTGGGTGCGGCCGCTGCATTCGATCGTCTGCACCTTCGGCACCGAGACCGAAGAGCCGGAGATCGTTCCCTTCGAGGTCGACGGCATCCATGCCTCCAACATCACCCGCGGCCATCGCTTCATGGCGCCGGCCGCCTTCTCGGTGAAGCGCTTCGACGACTACGACCAGAAGCTTCAAAATGCCAAGGTCGTGCTCGATCCGGAGCGACGCAGGCACATCATCCTCGAGGACGCCAAGACCGCGGCCTTCGCCTCGGGCCTCGAACTCGTCCACGACGAGGGGCTGCTCGAGGAGGTCGCGGGCCTCGTCGAATGGCCGGTGACGCTGATGGGCTCGTTCGAGGAGGAGTTCCTCGAGGTGCCGGCGGAGGTGATCCGCGCCACCATCCGGGCGAACCAGAAGTGTTTCGTGCTGCGCTCGCACCACGTCGACCAGAAGCTCGCCAACAAGTTCCTGCTGGTCTCCAACCTCGAGGCCAAGGACGGCGGCCAGAAGATCGTCGCCGGCAACGGCCGGGTCATCCGCGCCCGCCTCTCCGACGCCCGCCACTTCTTCCACACCGATCTCGCCGACCTGCCGGACTACAAGTCGGCCGGCAAGCCGCTCGATCAACGCCTCGCCAAGCTCAGGGCGCTCAACGTCGTCTTCCACGAGAAGCTCGGCACACAGGGCGCGCGCATCGACCGGATCGTCCGCCTCGCCCGCGAGCTGGCCCCCCTCGTCGGTGCCGATCCCGACAAGGCGGCGCGCGCCGCGACGCTGGCCAAGGCGGATCTGATGACGGAAGTCGTCGGCGAGTTCCCCGAGGTGCAGGGCCTGATGGGTCGTACCTATGCGCTGGCGCAGGGCGAGGATCCGGCCGTCGCCCAGGCGATCGAGGATCACTACAAGCCGCAGGGCCCGTCGGACCGGGTGCCGATCGAGCCGGTGTCGATCGCCGTGGCGCTCGCCGACAAGCTCGACGTACTCGTCGGCTTCTGGGCGGTGGACGAGAAGCCGACCGGCTCGAAGGACCCCTTCGCGCTGCGCCGCGCGGCGCTGGGCGTCATCCGTATCCTCACCGAGAACGGGGTGCGGCTTCCTTTGAGGGAAATACTGGTATTCGCTGGTCGAAAGATCATGTCGGACCAGCTTGAGTCCGCGCTAAAGGCGGATATGAATGCATCTCTTGAAACCGCAGTGAACATTTATAAGACTGAAGAAGTTCAGCAATTAGTTGCGCTTTCAAAGAGCGCATCCGAATTGCTTGGAGGCGACAATAAGATGGTTCCCCCTCAGGATTGGGAGCTATCTCGAAGCGCCGACCTCCTCGGCTTCTTTGCCGATCGCCTCAAGGTACAGCTGCGTGACGCCGGCGCGCGCTTTGATCTGGTCGACGCGGTCTTCGCGCTCGGGTCGCAGGACGATCTCGTGCTGGTGGTGAAGCGGGTCGAGGCGCTCGCCGGCTTCCTCGGCAGCGAGGACGGCAAGGCTCTGCTCGCCGGCTACACCCGCGCCGCCAACATCCTCAAGGCGGAGGAGAAGAAGGACGGCAAGACGTTCGACGGCGAGCCCGACGCGGCGCTCTTGGCCGAACCGGCCGAGAAGGCGCTGGCCGCCGCCGTCGCCACGGCGCGAGCCGCCGCTTCGGCCTCGGTCGCCGCGGAAGACTTCGCCGGCGCGATGTCGGCGCTGGCGAGCCTGCGCGCGCCGGTCGACGCCTTCTTCGAGGCGATCCTGGTCAACGCGCCCGATGCGGCGGTGCGCGAGAACCGGCTGAAGCTCTTGACGCAGATCCGCGCCGCCTGCCACGCCGTCGCCGACTTCTCGCGGATCGGCTGACAAGCACAAAAACGCATGAAACATGCATGCTGCGAGCGCCTCGAGGGACACCTCGGGGCGTTTCGCGTTCCGGCAGAGCACCCATCCCTATCGCCGACACGAGACCTCGTGACGGCCGGCGGCGCCGTCGTGCGGATCCGGAAATGCCGGTGAAGCCGATCGAACCATGAGCCGTCATCCTCCGGCCGACGCGAAGCGGCGGGGAACGGGATCCATCGGCTTTTCAGCGGGTCGAGAGGCCGATGGGTCCCCTTCCCTCGCTTCGCTCGCCGGGGACGACGGCGGAGTCCGGAGCGAAGGGTCCGTTCTCCCGCCGGATCGCACGAACCTCGAATTGGCCTCGACTGCGGACACGGAGGGCGCGTCGCCTCGGCTTCTCGTCCCCGTCGTCGGCGGGCTCGCCACCGGCGCGGAGCCTCCCCTTCTCCCCTCGCGGGAGAAGGTGCCCGAAGGGCGGATGAGGGGGTGCGCGCGACGGCGCGCGGGGGGAAGCCGGGAGTTTCTACCGTGCCGAGAGGCAGATCCCCTCATCCGGCCCTACGGGCCACCTTCTCCCGCAAGGGGAGAAGGGAGGGGCACGCGTCGCGCGCCGCCGTGAACCGGATTGCCGTCATCCTCCGGCGGCGCCGTCGTGCGGATCCGGAAATGCCGGTGAAGCCGATCGAACCATGAGCCGTCATCCTCCGGCGGCGGCAATTCGTAGGGGAAAATGAACGTTCGCCTCCGGAACCGCCGTCGCCGAGGGTCCGCTCAGGCGTCGGCCGTCCGCCGTGCCGGTTCGGTCGCGGCGGCGAAGAGGCTCGGTTGGGGGACGCCGGTGACCTCGCCGGACACCCATCGGAGCGCGACGACGCGCAACAACGAGGCGAAGTTGCCGACCTCGCCGCGCAACTCCACCACCTCGTCGTAGAGCGAGGAGAGGAAGCGCCCGGTGGTCATGTCCGAGGCGCGGGCGATGTCGTCGACGATGCGCCAGAAGGCGGTCTCGAGCCGCAGGCTGGTGACGACGCCGGCGATGCGCACCGAGCGTGTCTGTGGTTCGAAGAGTTCCGGATCGGTGGACGCGAAGACGTGGCACACGGGATTGGACCTCCCTCCCAGGATGCGTCGCCCCTCGCCACCTCGGACCGTCCCGAGGACGGTCCGAGGAAGATCGCGAGACCCGACGCTCGGTCGTGGCGCCCGTGGGCGGCTCAGGCGTGGGTGATCCGCGTGCCGAGAACCGCCAGGAACTGCGCCATCCACGCGGGATGGGCGGGCCAGGCGGGCGCCGTCACCAGATTACCATCGGTGAACGCGCCGTCGATGGGGATGTCGGCATAGGTTCCGCCGGCCGAGCGAACCTCCGGCGCACAGGCCGGATAGGCCGACGCCGTGCGTCCGGCGAGGACGTCGGCGGCGGCGAGGATCTGGGCGCCGTGGCAGATGGCGGCGATCGGTTTACCGCTCGCGGCGAACTCCTTGACCAGCGCGATCACGGCGGCGTCGAGACGGAGGTACTCCGGCGCCCGGCCGCCGGGGATGACGAGGGCGTCGTAGCTCGCGGCGGAGGCCGGGAAGGCGGCGTTGATCGCGAAATTGTGGCCGCGCTTCTCGGAATAGGTCTGGTGACCTTCGAAGTCGTGGATCGAGGTGGCGACGGCATCGCCGGGGTTCTTGCCCGGGCAGACGGTGTCGACACGATGGCCGACTGCGAGGAGCGTCTGGAACGGCACCATCGCCTCGTAATCCTCGACGAAGTCGCCGACGAGCATCAGGATCTTCTTGGACATGTCGTTTCCTCCCTGGATGCCCCTCTTTCGTCGGCTCGCGCGGCGTCGCGGCGAGCCCCGGGGGTCGTGCGGCAGGATCGGACGAAACGACGACGGCGAGGTAACACCCGGCTACTACGCCCGCCCTCGCCTCGCCCCGGCGCGGGGACGAGACGATGAAGCCCGCCGGAGCGATCCGGCGGGCCTTCGTCTTTCGCTCGCGGCCCACGAATCCTCGGTCGCCCTCCAGAGCCTCCGCGACCGTCATCCCCGGCCTAAGCGACGCGGAGGGGACGGGGATCCACTCGCCTTTCGCCGGGTCGCGCAGCAGATGGGTCCCCTTCCCTCGCCCTACGGGCTCGCCGGGGACGATGGTGGGAGGGGGTATCTCCGTCCGTGACCGGCTGCTGCCCTTCGCTCGCGCTCCGGCGTTCGTCGCTCGAAAAGGTCCGCCGGAGCTCTTGGTCGGAGATCGCCCGTGACGATCTCCGATCGCTCCTCACTCCTCACTCCTCGAGCAGGCTCCGCAGCATCCAGGCGGTCTTCTCGTGGACGTCGAGACGCTGGGTGAGGAGGTCCGCCGTCGGCTGATCGTTGGCCTCGTCGACGACCTTGAAGAGCTTGCGGGCGGTGCGGGCGGTGGCTTCCTGGGCCTTCACCAGATGGCGGATCATCTCGGTTGCCTTCGGCACGCCCTCCACTTCCTCGATCGAGGCGCGGGCGACGAACTCCTTGTAGGTGCCCGGCGCCGGGAAGCCGAGGGCGCGGATGCGCTCGGCGATCAGGTCGAGGGCGTTCCACTGCTCGGTGTACTGGTCCATGAACATCAGATGGAGCGTGTTGAACATCGGACCCGTCACGTTCCAATGGAAGTTGTGGGTCATCAGATAGAGGGTGTAGCTGTCGGCGAGCAGGGCGGAGAGCCCGTCGGCGATCGCCTTGCGGGCGGATTCGTCGATGCCGATGTCGATCTTCGATTTCTTGCTCATGTGTCACTCCGGGTTCGAGGGTGGGTGCCGCGCTTCGGGAGACGCGGCGGTGGAGCGCGAGCACGGCGTTCCGACGATCGCCACGACCGTCGGGGGCTTCGCGCGAAATCCTCCTACTTCCGATAGATATGACCTCTTCGCGCCCGTTCAACGGCCGGCGGCTTCGGCCGAAGGGCTTCAACCGAGCGCGGTGTCGAGCACCATCATCAGAGCGAAGCCGAACATCAGGCCGACGGTGGCCGGGGTCTGGTGGCCGTTGCGGTGGGTCTCGGGGATGACCTCGTGCGAGACGACGAAGATCATCGCGCCGGCGGCGAGCCCCAGGCCGATCGGGTAGGCGATCGCCAGCCCGCCGGTGAGCCCGATGCCGACCAGCGCGCCGAGCGGCTCGACGAAGCCGCTGGCCGCGGCGACGAGCACGGCGGCGAGCGGCTTCATGCCACCGCCGCGCAGGGCGAGCGCCACCGCCAGCCCTTCCGGCATGTCCTGCAGCGCGATGGCGGTGGTCAGCGGCACACCGACGCCGAGATCGGCATGGGAGAAGGCGACGCCGATCGCCATGCCCTCCGGCAGGTTGTGCAGGGTGATGGCGAAGACGAAGAGCCAGATGCGGCTCCAGCGCTCGGCGCCGGGACCGAAGGACCCGGCGGCGGGGTGGAGATGCGGGGTGAAGGCCTCGAGGCCGAGCATCAGCAGCACGCCGAAGGCCATGCCGACGACGACGATCAGAGCGGAGAAGACGCCGTGGCCGACGATCTTCTCCGAGGCCGCGAGGCCCGGCAGGATCAGCGAGAATGCGCTCGCCGCCAGCATCATGCCGGCCGCCGCGCCGAGCAGGCTGTCCTCGAGCTTCTGCGGCAGGGCGCGCACCGCCAGAGCCGGCACGCCGCCGAGGGCGGTGGCGGCGAAGGCGGCGAGACCGCCGGCGAGCGCCAGACCCAGGCCGGGGATCGGCTCACCGGTGAGGATGCGCCAGTTGGAGAGAAGGATGAGGCCGACGACCGCCGCCATCGCCAGCGTGAGCCCGACCGCCTGCGGTCGATGGCTGCGGATGTGGCGGATGAGCGCTCCCCGACGATCGGGCAGGGACGGGGCGGTTTCGGCGGTCATGCGTCATCTCCTCGCGGATCGAGACGGACGGCGGCCGGTGGCCCCTCCCCTCCACATGTCGGCGACTCGAGAGGTGATGCTTCCGACGACGACGGTGACGATCCGAACACCGCGAAGATCATAATGCGATTAATTTGCAATAGCAACTGAAGCAAACGGCCCCTGCGCTTCGCCCGTAGGGCCGAGGCGCAGGGGATCGAGATGCGCAGGACCGAAGTCGGGGCGGGGCTTCTCGTGCCGCGCCCCGGAGCGTCCCCGGTCGGGCCGTCGCCGATCCTCGACGGCCTCAGGCGACCGGCTTCGGCGCCTCCCAGCGCAGCTTCGGGGCGCGGGCGGCGCGGGTCTCGTCGAGGCGGCGGCGGGGCGCGAAACGCGGCGCCTGGGTGAAGCGTTCGGTGTCGCCCTTCTTGGCCGACAGGACGAGATCGCGCAGCGTCGCGGCGAAGAGGTCGAGCGAGGCCTTGGACTCGCTCTCGGTCGGCTCGATCAGCATCGCCCCGTGGACGACCAGCGGGAAGTACATGGTCATCGGGTGATAACCCTCGTCGATCATCGCCTTGGCGAAGTCGAGAGTGGTGACCCCGGTTCCCTCCAGGAAGCGATCGTCGAACAGCACCTCGTGCATCGACGGGTGATCGGGGAAAGCGACCGTCATCAGATCCGACAGGCAGGCGCGCAGGTAGTTGGCCGAGAGCACCGCGTCTTCGGAAGCCTGTTTCAACCCGTCCGAGCCGTGCGACAGCATGTAGGCGTAGGCGCGGGTGAACATGCCCATCTGGCCGTGGAAGGCGGTCAAGCGGCCGAAGGGCTGCTCGCCCGCCACCAGCCCGGTCTCGTCCTCGACCAGCACGGCGCGGCCACCCTCCATGCGCACGAAGGGATAGGGAGCGAAGGGGGCGAGGCGCTCGGACAGCACCACCGGACCGGCACCGGGACCACCACCGCCGTGGGGGGTGGAGAAGGTCTTGTGCAGGTTGATGTGCATGGCGTCGATGCCGAGGTCGCCCGGCCGGACCTTGCCGACGATGGCGTTGAAGTTGGCGCCATCGCCGTAGAAATAGCCGCCGGCGGCGTGGATCGCGGCGGCGATCTCGGCGACCTCGGGCTCGAAGATGCCGCAGGTGTTGGGGTTGGTCAGCATGATGGCGCCGACGCGATCGTCGATCGCCGCTTTGACGTCGGCGACGCCCACCGTGCCGTCGGGCCGCGCCGGCACCGACTTCACCACCATGCCGAGCAGCGCCGCGGTCGCCGGGTTGGTGCCGTGGGCGCTGTCGGGGACGAGCACCACCGGCTTGTCCGCGCCGCGAGCGCGCAGCGCCGCCTTGATCGCCGCCATGCCGGCGAGTTCGCCGTGGGCGCCGGCCTTCGGCGACATGGCGACGGCCTTCATGCCGGTCGCCTCGGTGAGCCAGCGGCCGACTTCGGCGATCAGCTCGAGCGCGCCGGGCACCGTCGAGGTCGGCTGCAGCGGGTGGATGTCGGCGAAACCGGGGAGCCGCGCCATCTTCTCGTTGAGGCGCGGGTTGTGCTTCATGGTGCAGGAGCCGAGCGGGTAGAGCCCGGCGTCGATCGCGTAGTTCTTGCGCGACAGGCGGACGTAGTGGCGCACCGCCTCGGGTTCGGTGAGACCCGGGAGCTTCGGCGCGGCCTTGCGGGCGTGAGAGCCGAGGCGGGACTTCGTGCCCTTGGGCGCGGGCAGGTCGACCCCGGTCGTCTCGGCACGGCCGATCTCGAAGATCAGCGCTTCTTCCTGGTCGAGGCCACGGTTGCCGGTGAAGGTCGGGGAAGCGGTCATCTCGGACGTCTCGGTTTCCGGCGCGTTGGGGCGGGTGGGGCGGCCCTTGTCGTTGAGCATCGGGTCTCTCCTCAGATCGCGGCGGAGATGTCGGCGACGAGCGCGGCGCGGTCGTCGGCGGTGACGGTCTCGGTGACGGCGACGATCAGCAGGTCGTCGAGGCCGGCGCCCGGCAGCAGGCGCGACACCGGAACACCGGCGAGGATGCCGTCGGCGGCGAGCTTCTCGACGAGAGGTGCGGCCGGGACCGGCAGGCGCACGGTGAATTCGTTGAAGAAGGTGTCGTTGAGCACCTCGACGCCCGGCAGGTTCGCCAGCGCCTCGGCGGTCTCGACCGCCGCCTCGTGGTTGAGTGCCGCGAGCCGGGTGAGCCCAGCCTCGCCGAGCAGCGTGGCGTGGATCGAGAAGGCGAGCGCGCAGAGGCCGGAGTTGGTGCAGATGTTGGACGTCGCCTTCTCGCGGCGGATGTGCTGCTCGCGGGTCGACAGCGTCAGGACGAAGCCGCGCTTGCCCTCGGCATCGACGGTCTCGCCGCAGAGGCGTCCGGGCATCTGGCGGACGTATTTCGAGCGGGTGGCGAAGAGCCCGACATAGGGGCCGCCGAAGCCGAGCGGGTTGCCGAGGCTCTGGCCTTCCGCCACGACGATGTCCGCGCCTTGCGCGCCCGGCGGCTCGATGGCGCCGAGCGCCACGACTTCGGTGACCACCGCCACGAGGAGCGCGCCGACGGCGTGGGCCTTCTCGGCGATCGGGGCGAGGTCGATCAGATGGCCGAAGACCGACGGCGACTGGACGACGACGCAGGAGGTCTCGGCGTCGATCGCCGCGAGGATATCCTCGGTGCCGGTCGGGTCGGGGGCGAGGGCGTCGATCCTGTCCTCGGCGAGATCGGAGAGGGTGGCGATGGTCGCCGCGTAGTGCGGGTGGAGGCCGCCGGAGAGCACCGCTCTTCTCCGCTTGGTGATGCGGTGGGCCATCAACACGGCTTCAGCCGCGCCGGTCGAGCCGTCGTACATCGAGGCGTTGGCGACCTCCATGCCGGTCAATTCCGAGACCTGGGTCTGGAACTCGAAGAGGACCTGGAGCGTCCCTTGGGTGATCTCGGGCTGATAGGGCGTGTAGGAGGTCAGGAACTCGGAGCGCTGGATCAGGTGATCGACGCTCGCCGGCACGTGATGGCGATAGGCGCCGGCGCCGACGAAGAAGGGCACGTTCCCCGCCACGGTGTTCTTCGCCGCCATGCGCGACATCGCCCGCTCGACCTCGATCTCGCCTTTCGCCTTCGGCAGGTCGAGAAGGCCGGTCAGCCGTTCGCCGAGGGGCACGTCGGCATAGAGGGCATCGACGGTCGCGACGCCGATGCGGGCGAGCATGTCGGCGCGGTCGGTGTCGGTCAGCGGCAGGTAGCGCATGATGGGACCTTTCGATCGATCGGTCGGGATGTTGGATGCGGAGCCGGTCGGGGGCGGCGGGCTCGCCACTCTCTCTCCCCGTCATCCCCGGCCGAAGCGCAGCGAAGGGGAAGGGGATCCAGGAGCCTCGCCGCGGGGAAAGGGTCCATGGGTCCCCTTCCCTCGCTTCGCTCGCCGGGGACGACGGCAGAGGACGGACCATGCCGCCCTCCGTCGATCTCGTGGGCGCGCGGGGCCTCGCCCCCTCGCCTCACAGGCTCGCGACGAAGGCCTGATACGCCGCCTCGTCCATCAGGTCGGAGGTATCGGCGCCGGCCGCGATCTTCAGCTTGGCGAACCAACCGCCGGTCTCCGGCTCGAGGTTCACCAGACCGGGATCGTCGGCGAGCTTGGTGTTGGCCTCGATCACCTCGCCGGCGAGCGGCGCGTAGACCTCGCTCGCGGCCTTGACCGATTCCACCACCGCGGCCTCGCCGCCCTTGTCGACCGACTTGCCGACCTCGGGCACCTCGACGAAGACGATGTCGCCGAGCTGGCTCTGGGCGTGGTCGGTGATGCCGAAGGTGGCGGTGTCACCTTCGATCACCACCCATTCGTGGTCCTTGGTGTAGAGCTTCACGGGCGTTCTCCTGGTCTTGTCGGGGATCAGCGCCGGAAGCCGGCGGGGACGAAGGGAAGGGTCGCGACGCGGGCGGGAAGCGCCTTGCCGCGGACGAGGACGTCGAGTTCGGTGCCGGGGGCGGCGAATGCGGTCTCGACCAGACCCATGGCGACCGGCGCCTGGAGGGTCGGGCCGAAGCCACCGGAGGTGACGCGGCCGACGATGCGGCCGTCCTTCGTGGCGATCTCGGCGCCCTCGCGGGCCGGCTGGCGGCCGTCGAAGGTCAAGCCGACGCGGCGACGGGCGGGACCGTTCGCCAGTTCCGCCTGGACGCGCGCCGCGCCGGGGAAGCCGCCGTCGACCCGACGGCGCTTCTGGATCGACCATTCGAGCGCGCCTTCGACCGGGCTGGTCGTGGTGTCGATGTCGTGGCCGTAGAGGCAGAGGCCACCCTCGAGCCGCAGGCTGTCGCGGGCGCCGAGGCCGATCGGCTTCACCCTGGGATCGGCGAGGAGCGAGTCCCACAGGCGCGGGGCGTCGGCGGCGGCGACCGAGACCTCGAAGCCGTCCTCGCCGGTGTAGCCGGAGCGCGAGACGTGGACGTCGAGACCGGCGACGGTCACCGGGGCGGTGTCCATGAACTTCATCGCCGCGACCGGCGCGCCGAGCGCCACCATCACCGCTTCCGCCTCGGGCCCCTGGAGCGCGAGGAGGGCGCGATCGTCGAGCGGGCGCAGGCTCACGTTCGCCGGCAGGGCGGCGGCGATGTGGGCGTAGTCGGCGTCCTTGCAGGCGGCGTTGACGACGAGGAAGAGGGTGCCGTCGGGCGCGTCGGTCGGTCGGGAGACCATGAGGTCGTCGAGGATACCGCCGTCGGCGTCGGTCAGCTGCGAATAGCGCTGGCGGCCGGGGGCGAGTTCGACGATCGCCGCCGGGATCAGCGCCTCGAGCGCGGCCGCCGTGGTGGCGTGATCGGGGCCGACGAGGAAGGCCTGACCCATGTGGGAGACGTCGAAGAGGCCGGCGTGTTCACGGGTCCACGTGTGCTCGGCGAGGATGCCGGCGGGATACTGCACCGGCATGTCGTAGCCGGCGAAGGGCACCATGCGCGCGCCGAGGGCGACGTGGGCGTCGTAGAGGGGGGTGCGGAGGGTGGCGTCGGTCGTCATGGCGGATCACTCCGGTCCGGTCGAGGCGTGGCGGCGTCCGGATCGAAACGATCCGTTCGCGCCCCCTCTGTCGGAAGACCTGAGAGATTTCCGGTGTTCGGTCCCGCGAGAGGCGCGACGAACGAGCCGGTTGCTCCTTCGGTGGATCGACGGCCGGATGCCGCCGATCGCTTTCCAGAGTGTCGCTCGCCCCCGCGGTCCTGGGACCTGAGAGTTTCCGGGGCGGTTTCTCCTTCGGCGCCGGCACCGATCGTGGATCCCGGGGATCCACCGTCGGCCCGGGCTCTCCCGCCGGGGCAGCAGATGACGCGCGGCGGGACCCCCGTCACACGTCATACCGGGCGCGACTCCGACCCGGCACGTCGATGGTTAGATGGATCGCCCGACAGCGTCAACCGATCCGAAGGCGGAGCTGCATCACGGCTCGCGCCCGTCCACACAAGTTCGCGATGCGATCGTGCGCGCGGCGATGCGCCGTCTCAGCCCTTGGTGGTCTTCTTCTTCGGCTTGTCCTTGCCGCCCTTGGGATCACCCTTGCCGTCGAGGCCGGCATAGATGGTCGCCTCCTTGCTGTCGGCGATCGACAGGAGGACGGCGTCGTCGACCACCGACCACAGGGCCGAATAGTCGGGCGCCTGGACGTCGACGGCGGCCTGATGGAGCTTGGAGTAGGTGACCTTGTCGCCGACGACGACGGCGATGCGGACCGGAACGGTCGAGGCGCCGGTGGCGCCGGTCGGGCCGGAGAGGACACGGCCGGCGACGCCGATACGGACGCGCAGCATGTCGCCTTCCATGTCACAATCGCGGGCGATGCGCTGCACCGAAGCCTGGTACATGATCTGCGAGGGGTCGCCGAACTTGCCGGGCTTGAACACCGGCATGAATTCGGTGCCGTCACGGATCTCGACATTGGGGCACACGGGCGTGGCGGCGTAGACGGCCGGATCCATCTCCTTCGGCTTGGGCGCGACGACGCTCATGATGTTGCCGCCGATGCCCTCGGCGGCGCCGCAACCGGCGAGGGCCAGCGGCAGGGCGAGAACCGCCGCTCGCAGACCGTGAGCGAAGACCGCGGCCGAGGCGGGCCGACCCGAAACGCGCCAAACCATGAGATCCCTCGAATTTCCCGACATCGATCCTGGTGGAGAGCGCCATCCATAGCAGCGTTTCCCGCCCGTCGCCACGGCTTCTTCCAGGCCAATCGGGCGGAACGACGGCGTGAAGCGACCTCGCGGCGAGAGAAAGGCGGCGGCGCGTGCTTGACACTCCCCCCTCCCCTTCCTCTATTCCCACGATCCCCGTCCTCTTCTCGCGGCGATCCCGACCCATGGCGGCGAAGCCCCCTCTCGACATCCTGATGTGCGCGCCGCGCGGCTTCTGCGCCGGCGTCGATCGGGCGATCCGCATCGTCGAACTGACGCTCGCCAAATACGGCGCGCCGGTCTACGTGCGCCACGAGATCGTGCACAATCGCTTCGTGGTCGAGAGCCTCAAGGCGGAGGGCGCGGTGTTCGTCGAGGAGCTCGACGAGATCGCCGATCGCTCGCGTCCCGTGATCTTCTCGGCCCACGGTGTGCCGAAGTCGGTGCCGGCGGCGGCGGCGGACCTGAAGCTGTTCTCGCTCGACGCCACCTGTCCGCTGGTCACCAAGGTGCATCGCGAGGCGCAGATCCACCACAAGCACGGCCGCCACGTGCTGCTCATCGGCCACACCGGCCACCCCGAGGTGATCGGCACCATGGGGCAGTTGCCGGAGGGCGCGGTGACGCTGGTGACCAGCGCCGACGACGCCCGTACCGTCACCCCACCGCCGGGCGCCCTCGCCTACACGACGCAGACGACGCTGTCGCTCGACGACACCTCGGCCATCGTCGCGGTGCTGACCGAGCGCTTCCCCGACATCGTCGCGCCGCACAAGCAGGACATCTGCTACGCCACCACCAACCGCCAGGAAGTGGTGAAGCAGGTGGCGCCTCGAGTTCAGGCGATGATCGTCGTCGGGGCGCCCAATTCGTCCAATTCGCAGCGTCTGCGCGAGGTGGCGGAGCGCGAGGGCTGTCCGCGGGCGGTGCTGTTGCAGCGCGCCGAGGACCTCGATCTCGATGCCTTCGCCGGTCTCTCGCGCATCGGCATCACCGCCGGCGCCTCGGCCCCGGAGGTGCTGGTGGAAGAGGTGATCGAGGCCTTCGCCACGCGCTGGGAGGTGCGGGTGAAACCGATCGTCACGGCCGAGGAGACCGTCGCCTTCAACCTGCCGCGCGAGCTGCGCGACGTGGCGGCGACGACGACGAGCAAACTGGTGCGGGAGCCGCGCGGCGACGCGGGGAAATGAGATCATGGCCGTCTACACCGAAGTCTCCGACGAGGAGCTGGAAGCCTTCGTCGCCGGCTACGACATCGGCAACGTGCTCTCCTTCAAGGGCATCGCCGAAGGGGTGGAGAACTCCAACTACCTGCTGAGGACGAGCGAGGGGCAGTTCATCCTCACTCTCTACGAGAAGCGGGTGAACCCGAACGATCTGCCGTTCTTCCTCGGCCTGATGGAACATCTCGCCGAGCACGGCCTCGGCTGCCCGCTGCCGGTCCACGACCGCGAGGGGCGAAGCCTCGGCACGCTCGCCGGGCGGCCGGCAGCGGTCGTCACCTTCCTCGAAGGCATGTGGGTGCGGCGACCGACGGCGCATCACTGCGGGCTGCTCGGCGAGGCGCTGGCACGGATGCATCTGGCCGGCGCCGACTTCGACATCCGCCGCCCCAATGCGCTGTCGATGCCGTCGTGGCGGCCGCTGTGGGAGAAGTCGCGGGCGCGCGCCGACGAAGTCGCTCCGGGGCTCGCCGCCGACATCGAAGCCGAACTCGATCAGCTCGAAGCGCTCTGGCCGAAGGATCTTCCGCAAGGCGTCATCCACGCCGACCTCTTCCCCGACAACGTCTTCTTCCTCGGTGGCGAGCTCTCCGGCCTGATCGACTTCTATTTCGCCTGCGACGACTTCCTCGCCTACGACGTGGCGATCTGCCTCAATTCCTGGTGCTTCGAACAGGACCTGTCGTTCAACCTGACCAAGGGTCAGGCGCTGCTCGACGGCTACATGCGCGTCCGGCCGCTGTCGTCGGCGGAACTGGCGGCGCTGCCGATCTTCGCCCGCGGCTCGGCGCTGCGCTTCCTGCTGACCCGCCTCTACGACTGGCTCAACGTGCCGCCGGGGGCACTGGTGAAGCCGAAGGACCCGCTCGAGTATCACCGCAAGCTGCGCTTCCACCGCGGCGTCACCGACGCCTCGGGCTATGTCTTCGCCCTCGGCGGCCGACCCTACGAGGTGTCGCCGTGAGCGAGGAGACGGACGCCCCCGCCTCCCCCGCGCGCAAGAGGCGCGAGCGCCCTTCGGGCACGGTGGTGATCCACACCGACGGGGCGTGTTCGGGCAATCCCGGCCCCGGCGGTTGGGGGGCTCTGCTCGAGTGGGGCGACCACGTCAAGGAACTGAAGGGCGGCGAAGCCGACACCACCAACAACCGCATGGAGATGATGGCGGCGATCGCGGCGCTGGAAGCGTTGACGCGGCCCTGCACCATCGAATTGTGGACCGACTCCAACTACCTCAAGGGCGGCATCACCGGCTGGATCCACGGCTGGAAGAAGAACGGCTGGAAGACCGCCGACAAGAAGCCGGTGAAGAACGTCGATCTGTGGCAGCGGCTGGAGGCGGCGCTGGAGCGCCACACCGTCTCCTGGCACTGGCTCAAGGGCCACGCCGGCCACGTCGAGAACGAACGCGCCGACACGCTGGCGCGCGAGGGCATGGAGCCGTTCAAACGGCGCGGCGGCGAGGCCCCGATCGGGTCATGAGCGCCGCCTCTCCGCCCCGCCGGCGCGTCGCCCTGCTGATCAACCCCGCCGCCGGGCGGCACGACCCGGCGAGGCTCGATCGATTGGCGGAGGCGTTGGTGGGGCGCGGCCTCGAGACCGAGGTGGTGGTCAGCCGATCGCCGGGCGATCTGGCGCAGCGCCTCTGCGAGGTCGAGGCGGACGTGGTGGCGGTGTCGGGCGGCGACGGCACCATCAACGAGGTGGTGGGCGCGCTCGTCGCCCGATCCGGACGGATGCCGCAGTTGGCGGTCGTGCCCGACGGCACCGCCAACGTTCTCGCCCACGAATATCGGCTGCCGCGACACATCGAGGCGATCGCCGAAGCGATCAGCCGGGGACGGACGCGACCGCTGCATCTCGGCACGGCGCAGCTCGACGGCGAAGGCCCACGGCCGTTCTTCCTGATGACCTCGATCGGCTTCGACGCCGAGGTGGTGCGGGCGGTCGAGGACAGGTCTCCGCGCCGGTTCAAGAAAGTCGTCTTCGCCCTCGAAGCGGTGCGCCGCGGCTTCGGCCGGCGGTCGCGGCTCCACGTCGCCGCCGTCACCGCGCGCGGCGAGCGTCTCGCCTTCGACTGCGCGCTGGCGGTGGTGACCAAGGCGCGCCACTACGGCGGCCCGTTCGTCCTGGTCGACGGCGTGGCGATGGATCGGCCGGGGTTGAGGCTGGTGGCGCTCGCCGACGATCGCCCGGCGGCCCTGATGCGGGCCGCCTGGGGCGTGGCGACACGACGGCTCGAGCGCATGGCGGGCGTGACCGTCGTCGACGTCGTCTCGGCCACCGTGACCACCGCGGACGGAGGACCCGTCGCGGTGCAGATCGACGGCGAACCGCACGGCGCGACACCCGTGGAGGTGAACGCCGCGCCGCACGTCCTCGAGCTGATCGTCGCGGAAGCGTGAACCGGACCGGGGACGGTCGGCGGGAGAGGCCGCGCCGGGTCTCCCGCCTTCGCCGTCAGCCGAGGTGGCTCAGCATGCAGGACCCGCCGGTGAGGTCGGCGACGCCGGGCTTCTCTTCGAAGTTGATCTCCTTCACCACGCCGTCGTCGACCAGCATCGACCAGCGCTGCGACCGGATCCCCATGCCGGCGGCGGTGAGATCGAGGGTGAGGCCGACCGCGGTGGTGAAGGCGGCGGCGCCGTCGGCGAGGAAGAGGATCTTGCCGTCGGCGTCGTTGGCCTTGGACCAGGCGTCCATGACGAAGACGTCGTTGACCGCGACGACGGCGATGGTGTCGACGCCCTTGGCGAGGATCGCCTCGCGATTGGCGAGATAACCCGGCAGGTGCGCCTTGGAGCAGGTCGGGGTGAAGGCGCCGGGGACGGCGAAGAGCACGACCTTCTTGCCCGCGAAGACGTCGGCGGTGGAGATCTCCTTCACGCCTTCGACGGTCATGGTCTTGAAGGTGGCTGCGGGCAGGCGGTCGCCGACGGCGATGGTCATGGGTGGTCTCCTGACGGGCGATGAGGCGCGGGACGCGCGGGAACGGAAGTGGCGCGGGACGCACGAGAACGGAAGAGGCGCTCGACGCGCCGGGACGGATCACTTCCGATCTAGGGCTTCGCGACGGTGGCGTCGAGGGTGACGTTCTGCTCGACCACGCGGTCGCCGAGACGCAGGGTGAAGCGCAGCTCGGCGCCCTCGAGCTTCGCGTCGCGCGGCACGCCGTCGAGCTCGAAGCGCCAGACCTCGCTGCCGGACCCGCCGCCGACCCGGGTCGGCAGGGGCAGCGCCCATTCCGCCGTCGGCCCTTCGACGAGCACGTCGCGCGGCTCCGCGGCGGCGGCACCCTCCGGCGTCTTCACCCGGACGAGGACGGCGCCGGCGATGCTGTCGCCGTCGCGATCGCGCTCGAGCGACATCACCCAGGGGGCCGTGCCGCTGACCGCGGGCGTCGGCAATCGGCTGCGGGCGTCGCGCAGACGGTCGAGGGCGGCGGCATCGACGGCCATGTCGGGGACGACGGCGCCGGTCAGATGCGCCGACACCGGCACGCAGATCTCGCGGCACAGGCCGATCTGGACGTCGAGATCGAGCTGCGCCGGCTTCGTCGGATCGGCGAGGGCGAGGTCGATCGGCAGGACCACCGGGCCGGTGTAGCCGATCGAGGTGACGCCCTCTTCGCCGAAGCGGACGGGAGCGGGAAAGCGCAGGTCGAAGGCGGTCGCGCCGGTCGACTTCGACCAGTCGACGACCGGCGGGATGCCGGCGTCGCCGGGAGTGCGCCAGTAGGTCTTCCAACCGGGTTCGAGGGCGATCTCGATGCCGAGCTCGGGACGGCCGTCGACGATGCCGGCGACGACGAGGCGCACCGCGGCGCCGGGCTTCGACGGTGTCGACGCGGCGGCGACCGCGGCCGGTAGGCCGGCGAGAAGGGCTGCGACGAGGGCGAGGCGACCCGCGGACGGGTGCGCACGGAGACGACGAAACATGGACTTCCCGATCGGTTCCAGGTGGCGCGACACTAGCCGTTCGTGCGCCGATCGTCTCGTCACGGTCGTGCACCTTAGCCTCGAGAGCGCGTGATCGGCGTCACCGAATTCGGACGATCGTCCGACACCACCCTTTCGAAACGCCTCGGCCATCCCTATCTTCGGCATCAGGTGAGACCCGCCGCCACTCACGGGAGAGGGGCGACGGACGAGAGTACCGCGGTCCGGGTCGCAGACACACGGACGACGAGGGGCCGGAGATGTCGAACGAAGAGACGGCGCGCGAGCCCGATTCCCTGGCGGGGAAGATCCTGATCGCCATGCCGGGCATGGAGGACAAGCGGTTCGCCCGATCGCTGGTCTATCTGTGTGCGCATTCGAGCGACGGGGCGATGGGCATCATCCTCAACCAGCCGGCGCCGTCGGCGTCCTCCTTCGCCGAACTGCTGGTCCAGCTCGACATCGTCGGCGAGGACGAGAGCGGCACTCTGTCGCCGCTCGCCCGATCGATGACGGTGCAGAACGGCGGCCCGGTGGAGACGACGCGCGGCTTCGTGCTGCACTCCTCGGACTATTTCATCGAGAACGCGACGCTGCCGATCGACGACCATTTCTCGCTGACGACGACGCTCGAGGTGCTCAAGGCGATCGCCGAGGGCCGCGGCCCGAAGGACGCGATCATGACGCTCGGCTATGCCGGCTGGGGCGCCGGCCAGCTCGAGAGCGAGATCCAGTGGAACGGCTGGCTGCACTGCCCGGCCGACCCGATTCTGGTGTTCGACCGCGACCTCGACGCCAAATACGACCGGGCGCTGAAGAAGCTCGGCATCGACATCGGCCTCCTGTCCCGCGACGCCGGGCACGGCTGATCATCCCGAGACCGCGTCCCGATCCTCGGCGCGGAGATCGCGAACCAGATAGCGCACCGTCTTGGCGCCACCATGGATCGTCGCCACACCGACCACCTCGAAACCGAGGGCGGCGTGGAAGGCGTCCGATTCGGGGTTCGGCGGATCGGAATTGACCTCGCAGACGATGCGGCCGTGTCCGGCGCGGGCGGCTCGGTCGAAGAGGCGACGGTAGAGACGGCGCGCGTGACCTCGACCGCGCGCCCGGGACGCGACCACGATGCGGTCGACGTAGACGAAGCGGTCGAAGCGCGACCGGAACCACAGAAAATTGGGGCTGTCGTAGTCCGCGTCATGGTCGAAGGCGAGAAGCAGGGCGTCGCCGTCGCCGATCCGCATCGCCGCGAAAGCCTCCGCCACCAGCCGACCGAATCGATCCGGCTCGAGCCACGACAGTTCGACGGCATGGGCGTTGTTCAGGCCGACGAGGGCGTCGCGGAGCGCCCCGTCTTCGGCGACGTCGGCGGCGGTGACGGCGACCGGGCCGTCGGCGGCGGGAGCGTCGGTCACGGCAGCTTGTCGAAACCCTCGGTGAAGCCCTTGAGCGCGATCGGGATGCCGATACCCTCTTCCGGCGTCTGGAAGACGATGAAGGTTGCGGTGGAGCCCTTCTTCATCTGGTCGGCGAGCTTGTCGTCCATGACCACCTCGGCGACGCAACCGTTGGGCAGGCAGCGCACGAAGGGCGTGCGGCCGACGTCGGTCTGGTCGACCTTGAGGCCGAGGCCGGAGGGCAGCAGCACCCCGAGGGGAGCGAGGACGCGCAGGATGCGCTGCTTCTTGTCGGCGGTCTTCAGCACGATCACCGACAGGCCGACGTTGGGGCGATCCTCGGCGGTGACGTTCTGGATGAGGGCGCACTGCTCCGACTTCGCCCCCGGCGGCGTGTCGCAGCGGATCTGCCAGTCGGCGTGTTGCGACTTGACCGCTCCCTGCGCGAAGGCCGGCGCCGCGGCGACCGCGGCCGCCAGACCCGCGCCGATGGCGAGAGCGAAGCCGGCGCGGCGCGGCGAAATCGTCGGATGGGTCATCGTCTCACTCCTTGCGGCCGGGATCCCCGGCGACCGATTCATGCAAAAACCCTAATGATTCTCCGGGCTTCACGGGGGCGCGACGAATCGTCTCGCCCCCCTCTCCTCCGACCCTGCCCGAGCCGTGGTGTGGAGACCAGAGGGTCGGCGCGAATCCGCCGTCGCGGAGCCCGATCACACGATCGCGTTCGTCGCGCGCGATCGTGGCGTTCCTCGGGCAGGCCGGCCGAATAGCGGTCACGGGGGGATGAAATGTCGCAGTTCATCCCCACGGGGTGGTTGCGGACGGTCGCGAGCTGTGCACATCCTGTGTTCGTCCTTGATCTACATCAATTGTGATGGGGCGGGATGTCGCAGTGCGGAATCGTACTGAGGCCGACCGATCGGCGCGCGAAACGATGGCGTTTCGACGAGCCGACGGTCCCGAGGGGGAAGCCGACCGTCGCCTCGCGCTCACCGGCCGAGCGGGTGACGGATGAGGAAAAGGGGTCTCGAAACATGATTTCGAAGACGACAGTGCCGTCCGTCGCCTCGCCTGCCCGCACGCTCGTCGGCGGGCTCACCGCCGCCGCCGGGCTCGCCGCCTCGACGTCGCTCGCCGCGGCGTCGCAGCCGGTGCCCTGGCAGATCGGGCTCCAGCCCGGCGCCTCGGCGGTGCGCGATCACATCGAGAGCTTCGCCGCCTTCACTTTCTGGATCATCATCCCGATCACGTTGTTCGTGCTCGGCCTGCTGATCTGGGTGATGGTGAAGTTCAACGCCAAGGCGAACCCGGTTCCCTCCAAGACCACCCACCACACCGGGCTCGAAATCGCCTGGACGGTGGTGCCTATCCTCATCCTGGTGGCGCTGGCGATCCCGTCCTTCCGCCTGCTCTACGAGGAGATGGTGGTGCCGCCGGCCGACGTGACCATCAAGGTCACGGGCTACCAGTGGTACTGGGGCTACGAGTACACCGACCTCGTCGACGACAAGAAGAAGGCGCTCTCTTTCGACTCGGTGATGCTCGACGACACCAAGCGCAAGGATCCGGTGCGCCAGCCGCGCCTCCTGGCCGTCGACAACGAGGTGATCGTCCCGGTCGGCAAGGTCGTCCGCCTGCAGCTCACCGGCGCCGACGTCATCCACTCCTGGGCGCTGCCGGCGTTCGGCGTGAAGATGGACGCCAATCCGGGCCGGCTCAACGAGACCTGGTTCAAGGCCGAGAAGACCGGCGTGTTCTACGGCCAGTGTTCGGAACTGTGCGGGCGCGACCACGCCTTCATGCCGATCGCGGTCAACGTGGTGACGCCGGACAAGTTCGACGCCTGGGCGAAGACCGCCAAGACGGACCTCGACGCCGCCTATCGCCAGCTCGCCGCCGCGGTCGACGCCGAAGGCGAACAGACCCGTCTCGCCGCCCGCTGATCAAGACACACGCGACGGCGCGGCGAAGGAGCCCCCGTCACCCGCGCCCGAGGGACCTCCGATGGCTCACGTTCACGCCTATTCCGAGACCGAATCGATTGAAGCCCACGCCCATCACCATGATCACCCGACCGGGTGGCGGCGTTGGCTCATGTCCACCAATCACAAGGACATCGGAACGCTCTATCTGATCTTCGCGCTGGTCGCCGGCGTCATCGGCGGCCTGTTGTCGATCGGCATCCGCATGGAGCTGCAGAACCCGGGCGTCCAGTTCTTCCACGACACCCACCAGTTCAACGTGTTCACCACCGGCCATGGCCTGATCATGGTGTTCTTCCTGGTGATGCCGGCACTGACGGGCTTCGGCAACTGGTTCGTGCCGATCATGATCGGAGCGCCGGACATGGCGTTCCCGCGCATGAACAACATCTCGTTCTGGCTGCTGCCGCCGGCGCTGACGCTGCTGGTGCTGTCGATGTTCGTCCAGGGCCCGCCGGGTTCCAACGGCTTCGGCGGCGGCTGGACCGCCTATCCGCCGCTGTCGTCGACGGCCGGGCATCCCGGGCCGGCGGTCGACTTCGGCATTCTGGCGCTGCACGTCGCCGGCGCCTCGTCGATCCTCGGCGCGATCAACTTCATCACCACCATCTTCAACATGCGCGCGCCCGGCATGACCATGCACAAGATGCCGCTGTTCGCGTGGTCGGTGCTGGTGACCGCCTTCCTGCTCTTGCTGTCGCTGCCGGTGCTCGCCGGTGCGATCACCATGCTGCTCACCGACCGCAACTTCGGCACCACCTTCTTCAAGCCGGAGGGCGGCGGCGACGTCATCCTGTTCCAGCACCTGTTCTGGTTCTTCGGCCACCCCGAGGTCTACATCCTGATCCTGCCGGGCTTCGGTATCATCTCCCACATCATCTCGACCTTCTCGAAGAAGCCGATCTTCGGTTACCTCGGCATGGCCTACGCGATGGTGGCGATCGGCGTCGTCGGCTTCGTGGTGTGGGCGCACCACATGTACACGGTCGGCCTCGACGTCGACACCCAGGCCTATTTCGTCGCGGCGACCATGGTCATCGCGGTGCCGACGGGTGTGAAGATCTTCTCCTGGATCGCGACGATGTGGGGCGGCTCGATCGAGTTCCGCACCCCGATGTACTGGGCGATCGGCTTCATCTTCCTGTTCACCGTCGGCGGCGTCACCGGCGTGCAGCTCTCCAACGCCGGCTTCGACCGGGTGCTGCACGACACCTATTACGTCGTCGCCCACTTCCACTACACGATGTCGCTCGGCGCGGTCTTCGCCATCTTCGCGGGCTGGTACTACTGGTTCCCGAAGATGAGCGGCTACATGTACTCCGAGACCATCGGCAAGCTGCACTTCTGGGTCGCGTTCATCGGCGTGAACATGATCTTCTTCCCGCAGCACTTCCTCGGTCTCGCCGGGATGCCGCGCCGCTACGTCGACTATCCCGACGCCTTCGCCGGGTGGAACTACGTGTCGTCGCTCGGCTCCTACATCTCGGGCGTCGCGGTGCTGATCTTCTTCTACGGGATGATCAAGGCGTTCCGCGACAAGATCCCGGCCGGCGACAACCCGTGGGGCGTCGGCGCCACGACCCTCGAGTGGACGCTGTCGTCGCCGCCGCCGTTCCATCAGTTCGAGACCCTGCCGGTCATCGCCGAAGACGACGGGCACTGAGGGATCGGCTCGGAGGGGCGGTGGCATCCGGCGACGCCGAGCCCCCCTCCCTGTCCCTCCCCCGCCGGGGGGAGGGGACGCAGGAGGAACCGGCCTTCGGAACGGAATGCCCCCTTCGGAGGGCGCTGCCTGCACCGAGATCGATGGACGAAGGCCCTCTCCCCATCGTCCTCTCCCCCCTCGAGGGGGAGAGACAGAGAGGGGCTCGGCGGCTCCACCGACGAAGGCCTCCGCGCCGGAATGGACGAACGATCGGAGCCGGGCGCTCCCCGTGGTGAAGGACGGATCGCATGACCGACATCGGATGGCGCCAGAGTGAAGTTCGGATCTCGCTCGCCGAGCCCGGCGACTACTGGCGGCTCCTCAAGCCGCGGGTGATGTCGCTCGTCGTCTTCACCGCCTTCGTCGGCATGATCGCCGCGCCCGGTCCGATCGATCCGGTGCTCGGCCTCGTGTCGCTGCTCGCCATCGCGGTGGGCGCCGGGGCCTCGGGCGCACTGAACCAGTGGTGGGACGCCGACATCGACGCGATCAT
This sequence comes from Pinisolibacter sp., assembly GCF_036782435.1. Lineage (NCBI taxonomy): Bacteria > Pseudomonadati > Pseudomonadota > Alphaproteobacteria > Hyphomicrobiales > Ancalomicrobiaceae > Pinisolibacter > Pinisolibacter sp. The sequence continues at coordinate 101,188 of NZ_DAIPZB010000003.1, forward strand.
GACCCGGACCCGGTCTCGACCGATCCCGGCGGGACGGGTCACCGGCGCGGAGACGCTGACCTACGGTCTGACGCTCTCGGCCTTCTCGGTGATGACCCTCGGCCTCGCCGCCAACTGGCTCGCGGCCGGTCTCCTCGCCTTCACCATCTTCTTCTACGTCGTCGTCTATTCGATGGTACTGAAGCGGCGCACGGCGCAGAACATCGTCATCGGCGGTGCGGCCGGCGCGCTCCCCCCCGTCGTCGCCTGGGCGGCGGTGACGGGGACGCTGGCGTGGCCGCCGATCGTGCTCTTCGCCATCATCTTCGTGTGGACGCCGCCGCACTTCTGGGCGCTGGCGCTCCTGAAGTCCGAAGACTACGCGCGGGCCGGCGTGCCGATGCTGCCGGTCGTCGCCGGCGAGGATGCGACGCGGCTGCAGATCCTGCTCTATTCGCTGCTGCTCTTCCCGGTCGGGCTGATGCCGTGGGGCCTCGGCTTCGCCGGGACGGTGCACGGGATCGCCGCGGCCGTCGGCGGCGCGATCTTCGTCGGCCTCGCCGCGGTGGTCTTCGTCCGCCGCGAGGGCGCGCCGGCGCGCAAGGCCTGCGGCCGGCTCTTCGGCTTCTCGATCCTCCATCTCTTCACCCTCTTCGCGGTGCTGGCCGGTGAACGGCTGGTGGCCGCCGCCTTCTGAGCCCGGGAGACCGACATGACGCCGACCTCCATCCCCGCCGAGACCGGCATCCGCCTCACCGAAGCCGAACGGCGCGCGCGCAGCTCGCGCAACCGCGCCATCGGGCTGGCGCTCGCTGGGCTCGTCGCCCTGTTCTACGTGGTGACGCTGGCCAAGCTCGGCCTGCACCTGCCGTTCAAGGGTTGAGACGATGACGGCACCCCGCCCGGCCCGAGACATGCGAGGGACAGCGTCGGCGCGTGCCAACGGCCGCGTCGCGGTGATGCTCTTCGTGCTCACCGGCGGTATGCTCGGGGCGGCCTTCGCCGCGGTGCCGTTCTACACGTGGTTCTGCAGGACGACCGGCTATTCGGGAACCCCGGCGGTCGCCACGATCGCACCCGACCGGGTGATCGACCGGGTCTTCGAGGTGCGCTTCGACGCCAACGTCCACGCCGGGCTCCCCTGGGATTTCCGGCCGGAGACGAAGAGCATCACGGTGAAGGCCGGCGAAGTGGCGACGATCCTCTATCGGATCGAGAACCTCTCCGATCGCGAGACGCGCGGCACAGCGGCCTTCAACGTCACGCCCGATCTCGCCGGCGGCTACTTCAACAAGCTCGCCTGCTTCTGCTTCACCGAACAGGTGTTGAAGCCGCACGAGGTGATCGAAGCGCCGGTGACGTTCTTCGTCGATCCGGACGCCGACGCCGACAAGAACCTCAAGGGGCTCACGGCGATCACGCTCTCCTACACTTTCTTCGCCGCCGAGAAGCCGGCCGCGCGCGCCACGTCGGCGGCGCTCGCCGGGACGGCGACGACCGCCCAGAATTGACGTCCGCCGAGGGGGAAACCATGGCAGAGGCACACGGCAAGACCCACGACTATCACATCCTCGATCCCAGCCCCTGGCCGATCGTCACTTCCGCCGCCGCCTTCGTCCTGGCGATCGGCGCCATCGGCCTCTTCAAGTGGCGCGTCGGCCAGGAGCTCGTCCTCGGCGGGATCGATCTGGCCCAGCCGTGGCTGTTCGTGGCGTCGCTCGTCGTGCTGCTCTATTGCATGGGCGCGTGGTGGACCGACGTGGTCAAGGAGGCGCACGAGGGCCATCACACGCCCGTCGTCGGCCTGCACCTGCGCTACGGCATGATCCTGTTCATCGCCTCGGAGGTGATGTTCTTCGTCGCCTGGTTCTGGGCGTGGTTCGACGCCGCGCTCTATCCGAACGAGGCCAAGCAGGTGATGCGCGCGGCCTTCACCGGGGGCGTATGGCCGCCGCACGGGGTGGAGACCTTCGATCCCTGGCACCTGCCGCTCCTCAACACGATGATCCTGCTGCTCTCCGGCACCACGGTCACCTGGGCGCACCACGCCCTGATCGAGGGCGACCGGCAGAGCCTGAAGCAGGGTCTCGGCCTCACCGTGGTGCTCGGCTTCCTGTTCACCTGCCTGCAGGCCTACGAATACGCCCACGCCCATTTCGGCTTCTCGGGGTCGATCTACGGCGCGAGCTTCTTCATGGCGACGGGCTTCCACGGCTTCCACGTCATCGTCGGCACGATCTTCCTCGCCGTCTGCCTGATCCGAGCCTCGGCCGGCCACTTCACGCCGAAGCAGCACTTCGGCTTCGAAGCGGCGACCTGGTACTGGCACTTCGTCGACGTGGTGTGGTTGTTCCTCTTCGTCTGCATCTACGTCCTTGGCCGCGGCATGGTCGCGGGCCACTGATCGGACGATCGACCACTCACCGGCCCGGACGCGCCTCGTCCGGGCCGGTGGCGTTTTTCAGGGTTCGTCGTTCGGCGCGCCGGCCATCGCCATCGGCGGACGTCGTGCGCGATGGTTCGAGGGCGCGCGATGCGCGCCACGTCGACGCCGCTGAAATCCCGCATACACCCGACCCGATCAGGCTATGTTCCACCCATGACCGAAGCGACGTCTCCCTCGCTGCTGCGCTCCGCCCTCTTCTGCCGCTGTCCGCGTTGCGGCAAGGGGCGGCTGTTCGCCGGGTTCCTGACGCCGGCGCCGCGCTGCGAGGCTTGCGATCTCGACTATCGCTTCGTCGATTCCGGCGACGGGCCGGCGGTGTTCGTCATCCTGGTGGTCGGCTTCGTGGTGGTGGCGGCGGCGCTGATCGTCGAGGTGAAATACGCGCCGCCCTACTGGGTCCACGCGGTGCTGTGGGTGCCGATGATCCTGATCCTGTCGCCGGGGCTCCTCCGACCGCTGAAGACGGCGATGATCGGCCTGCAATATCGCCACAAGGCGCGCGAGGGTCGCCTCGCCGAACGGGAGACGCGGCGATGAGCCCGGCGGCGCGCAGCCTGATCGGACCCGGCATCGCCGCGACGGTGGTCACCGCGATCCTGCTGTCGCTCGGCACCTGGCAGGTCGGCCGGCTCGCCTGGAAGAACGAGTTGATCGCCACCCTGACGGCGCGCACCAGGGCCGCGCCGATCGCCGCGCCGTCGCTCGCCGAAGCGCGGGCCAACTCACCGGAGGCGATCGATTGGACGCCGGTGCGGCTCACCGGGCATTTTCTCGCGAGCCTCGACCTGCCGGTCCACGCCATCCTCGGCGAACCGCACGGCCGCTTCGGCGGTCCCGGCGTGTGGATGATGACGCCCTTGGCGCGCGACGACGGATCGATCGTGTGGATCAATCGCGGCTTCGTGCCGCGACGGGAGCGCGATCTCGCGCCCCATGCGCCCGCCCCGTCCGGCGAGGTGACGATCACCGGCATCCTGCGGCGGGCCGAGCCGAGGGGCACCTACGCCCCGGCCGACGATCCGGCCCATCGGCTGTGGTTCGTGCGCGATCCCACGGTACTGGCGTCCGCCGCCGGTCTCGATCCGGCGAAGGTGGCGCCCTACACCATCGACGCCGATGCGAGCCTGACGCCGGCCTCGGGCCTACCGCAAGCCGGCGAAACCCGCCTCTCCTACCCCAACGACCACCTCGGCTACGCCATCACCTGGTACGGCCTGGCGGCGACCTGCGTCGGCGTGTTCGCGGTGTTCGCGCGAGGGCGGATGAGGAAAGGCGCTCCGTAGGGTGCAGAGAGCCGAAGGCGAATTGCACCACACCGGTCCAGCCCCGGGGCGAAAGAGCAGGATTTCCGAAATGGGGCGTCGAGAGCGGCGGAATTCGCTTCGCTCTTTCCGCCCTAAGGCCCCGTTCACTGCGCGGCGTTGCGGAAGCTGCGGGCGAGGAGGCGGCGGGCGTCCTCGCCGGACATCGGCTCGCCGAAGACGTAGCCCTGCGCGAATTCGCAACCGAGCGCGCGAAGCTCCAACACGTCGGCGCGGGTCTCGGCGCCCTCGGCGACCACGTCCATGCCGAGGTCGTGGGCGAGCGAGACGATCGAGCGCAGCAGGACCGGGCGGTCCTTGGTCGTGCCGCCGTTGCCGCGGACGAAGGACTGGTCGATCTTGATGGTGTCGAAGGGGAAGCGCTGCAGGTAGGAGAGCGAGGAATAACCGGTGCCGAAGTCGTCGAGGGCGAGCGAGGGACCGAGTTCCTTGATGCGCTCCAGCACCTTGGCGGCGTATTCCGGGTTCTCCATGACGAGGCTCTCGGTGACCTCGATCTTGAGCGTGCCGCGCGCCACCTCGACCCGCGACAGCACCGCCTTGACGTCGTTGATCAGGTCGTGGCGCAGGATCTGGCGCGAGGAGACGTTGACCGAGGCGAAGATGCCGAGATCGGCGCCGAACTCCTCCTGCCACGCCGAGAGCTGGCGGGCCGCCTTCTCCAGCACCAGGATGCCGAGCGGGATGATGAGGCCCGAACGTTCGGCGATGGAGATGAACTCGCCGGCGCCGAGACGGCCGCGCTTCGGGTGATCCCAGCGCACCAGCGCTTCGAAGCCGGCGATGGATTCGTCGGCCAGCCGGATGATCGGCTGGAACAGCACCTTGATCTCTTCCCGCTCGAGGGCGCGACGCAGGTCGCTCTCGACCGCCAGGATGTCGACGGCGTGCTGGCGAAGGCTCGGGCGGAACACCTCGATGCGGTCGCCGCCGAGGCGCTTGGCGTGGAACATGGCGATCTCGGCGTCCTTGACGAGATCGTCCTCTTTCTTGGCGGCGATGTCGTAGATGGCGACGCCGATCGAGGTGGTGAGGAAGACCTCGCGTTCGCCCAGCGTGATCGGCGCCTTCAGCGCCCGGCGGATGCCGTCGGCGAAGGCGGCGATGCGCTCCGGCTCGGTCTCGGAGATGACCACCACGCCGAACTGATCGCCGTCGATGCGGGCGAGCGTGTCCTGCGGCTTCATCTGGCGAGCGAGGCGACGGGCGACGGTGAGCAGCATCGAGTCGCCGATCGACAGGCCGAGACTGTCGTTGACGTTCTTGAAGCGATCGATGTCGACGATGATGATCGACGGCCGGCCGATGCCCTCGGCGCGGGCGCGGACGATGGCCGAGCCGATGCGGTCGAAGAACAGTTCGCGGTTGGGGAGCCCCGTGAGGTTGTCGTGGACGGCGTCGTGGAGCAGCCGCTCTTCGGCGTTGTGGATGTCGGTCTCGTCGAGCAGCGTGCCGACGCAGCGCACCACCTCGCCGTCGGCGCCGAGCACCGGCCGGGCGCGCAGCTTGAACCAACGGAAATGGCCGTCGCGCGAGCGCAGGCGGAAGGTCACCGAGACGCGACCGCGGCGCTGCTCGACCACCGCGTCGAGGGTCGAGCGGAACGGGTCGCGGTCCTTGGGGTGGAGGATCTCCAGCCAGTCGCGCGCTGCGCTCTCCAGCGCGCCGGGCTCGAGGCCGAGCAGGTCCTCGACTTCCGGCGACGCCCAGATGTGGTCGCGGGAGACGTCCCAGTCCCAGATCATGTCGCCGGAGCCGACCAGTGCCAGCGCCCGACGCTCGACCTCGCCGGTCGCCCCTTGCGCGACGCCGCCGCCGGCGAAGGCGTGCTGCATCACCGTGAAGCCGATCAGCATGACGACGAGGACGAGGCCGGCGGCGAGCGCCGGCTGCACCGCGTCGTTGTCGATGCCGCCGGAGACCGTCAGGCCGGCGGCGAGCAGCCACGCGGTGAGCAGGATCCAGGTCGGGATCAGCATGATGGCGCGGTCGTAGGCGTGGGCCGCCAGATAGGCGATGAGGCCGGCGCCGACCACGGCGAGGACGCCCAGCGCGATGCGGGCGATGCCGGAGGCGATCACCGGATCGATGACCGCGACGCCGACGAGACCGAGCAGCACCACCACCGCCGCGCCGGTGACGTGGGAATAGCTCACGTGCCAGCGGTTGAGGTTGAGATAGCTGTAGAGGAAGACGACCAGCGTCGTCGCCAGCATCACCTCGGCGCCGGCGCGATAGACCTGATCGGCGCCGGGGGCCAATCGGAAGAGTTTGTCCCAGAAGCCGAAATCGATGCAGAGATAGGCCAATACCGCCCAGGCCATGGCGGCGGTCGCCGGGAACATGCCGGAGCCGCGCACCACGAAGAGGATGGTGAGGAACAGCGCCAGTAGACCCGAGATGCCGAGGATGATGCCGCGGAACAGGGTGTAGGCGTTGACGCTGTCCTTGTAGGCGTCTGGCTCCCACAGCACCAGCTTGGGCAGGCGCGGCGTCTTCAGTTCGAGCACCAGAGTGACGACCGAGCGCGGGTCGAGGGTGACCAGGAAGACGTCGGCCTCCTGGCTGGCGTGGCGCTCGGGGGCGTTGCCTTGAGAGGTCGAGATCGACTGGATGCGCGACGAGCCGAGGTCGGGGGCGAGGACGCCCGAATCGGCGAGGCGGAAGAAGGGCGCGACGATCAGCCGGTCGATCTGCTCGTCGGTGTTGTTCTTCAGCGCGAAGACCACCCAGTCGCCGCCGCCGGACTGGCTGGAGCGCACCTCGATGCGCCGAACGATGCCGTCGAGGCCGGGGGCGGTCGACACCTGGAGGCGTTCGCCGGCGCCGAGCCGCATCTCGACCGCGTGGGTGAGATCGAGGGCGGGGACGTCGAGGGGCACGTTGATCGGCTCGACCGCGCGGGCGGCGACGACGCCGAGCTGGAGCACCAGCGTCGCGAGAACGACGGCGATGATGGCGCGCGGGCCCCTCAAATCAGATCCTTTCCCGACGCACACGTTCGCGAACGTGCCAGACGATTCGAGTGTTACCGGCTGCCTCGCCCCCCGACAAGCCATCGGCCGGGGAAACCCACCGGCCGGACCGATCCGAGCGCTTCAGAGCACGGTCGAACCGGGTGGCGAGACCGGAAAGAGCGGGTCGTCGGCGAGGAGCCCCCACAGGATGTGGTCGCGCCAGTCGCCGGCGATGCAGAGATAACGTCGGGCGACACCCTCACGGGTGAAACCGACCTTTTCGAGGAGACGGATGGAGCGCGTGTTCTCCGGCAGGCAGGAGGCTTCGACGCGATGCAGATGCAGGCTCGAGAAAGCGTGGCGGGCGACGAGACCGACCGCCTCGGTCATGACGCCCTTGCCGGCGTGGGGGGCACCCATCCAGTAGCCGAGAGTGCCGGCCTGGGTGACGCCGCGACGGATCTGGGCGAGGGTGACGCCGCCGAGAAGCTCGCGCGAGCGTGCGTCGAAGATGAACCAGGGGAAGGCGACACCGTCGCGCATCTCGCCGACGTAGCGGCGGATGCGGCGGCGAAAGGCCGATTTCTCGAGATCGTCCTCGGGCCAGTTCGGTTCCCACGGTTCGAGGAAGGCGCGGCTGCGGGCGCGCAGCTCGGCCCAGGCCGGATGATCGCCCATCACCGGTGGGCGCAGCAGGAGACGCGCCGAGCGCAGCACCGGCAGGGGATCGTGGGCGACGAGGCGCAGGAAACCCATCGCCCCGGCCTCCTCAGGCACGCGCCCGGAGGTGGCGCGTCAGCTCTTCGCCGCTCGGCGCGGCGGCCACCGGACCGACCAGGGCCATGGTCGGCGACGATCCGGCGAAGATCTCGCGCGCCAGACGCTTCACCTGGGTCTCGTCCACCTCGGCGATCTTGGCGAGGACTTCCGCGGTGGTCAGCGGACGGCCCCAGATGAGGGTCTGGCGGCCGATCTGGCTCGCCCGCGACACCGGGCTCTCGAGACTCATCAAGAGGCCGGCGCGCAGCTGTGCCTTGGCGCGGGCGACCTCGGTCTCGTCGAGGTCGTCGGCGAGGCGCGCCACTTCCGCGACGATACCCGGCATCATGCGCTCGAGGTCTTCCTCGCCGGTGGCGGCGTGGATGCCGAACAGGCCGGTCTCGCGGTAGCCCCAGTGGAAGGCCGAGATCGAGTAGCACAGGCCCTGGTTCTCGCGGATCTCCTGGAAGAGGCGCGAGGACATGCCGCCGCCGAGCACGGTGGCCAGCACCTGGGCGGCGTGATGATCGGGAGACGAATAGGGCCGCCCCTCGAAGGCGAGCGTCATCTGCGCCTCGGAGAGGTCGCGGGTCTCGCGCACGTCGCCGCCGTGATAGACGGCCTCGGCGAGCGGCGGGGCATCACCGGTCGGAAGCCGCTCGAAGCGCTCTTCGGCAAGGCGGACGACCTCCGCGTGAGAGAGATTGCCGGCCGCCGCCACCACCATCTGCGGGGTGCGGTAGTGGCGGTCGAGATAGGTCCTGAGCGAGCCGGAATCGAAGGACTTCACCGTCTCGGGGGTGCCGAGGATCGGCCGGCCGATCGGCTGGTCGGGGAAGGCGCGCTCCTGGAGGAGGTCGAAGACGACGTCCTCGGGCATGTCGTGGGCGGCGCCGATCTCCTGGAGAACGACGTGGCTCTCGCGCTCCAGTTCCTCCGAATCGAAGACCGACTCGGTCAGGATGTCGGCGAGGATGTCGACGGCGAGCGACAGATCGTCCTTGAGGATGCGGGCGTAGTAGCAGGTGTTCTCCACCGAGGTGGCGGCATTGATCTCGCCGCCGACCGCCTCGATCTCCTCGGCGATGCGGCGGGCCGAGCGCCGGGTCGTGCCCTTGAAGGCCATGTGCTCGAGGAGGTGCGAGATGCCGTGCTCGTGGGCGTCTTCCGAGCGCGAGCCGGCACCGACCCAGACCCCGATCGACGCGGTCTCGACCTGCGGCATCGTCTCGGTGGCGACGGTGAGGCCGCTCGCCAGCTTCGTCACTTCCACGCTCATCGGCGTCTCCGTCCCTGGGGTCCGCGTTCGCGGCCCCGGCGGCCGAGTTTCTCCCGGCTCGCCATCGTGCCTCAGATCTTCACGGCGCGCGACCGTTCCTCGACGAAGTGTTCGACCGCCATGAGATCGTTCGCCACCACGTCGAAGCGTTCCTCGCGCTCCATCAGGTCGCCGAGCCAGCCGGGCAGCGCCGGATGGACGCCGGTCGCCGCCTCGACCGCCGCCGGGAACTTGGCCGGATGGGCGGTCGACAGCGTGATCATCGGCGTCGTCTCGGAGAGGAACGGCTCGGCCACCGCGACCGCCACGGCGGTGTGCGGGTCGATCGTGAGGCCGGTCTTCTCGAGCGTCGCCGCGATGGTCGCCGAGGTCTGCTCCTCGTCGGCGCGGCCGGAGGCGAAGAGAGCGCGGATCTCGGCGAGCGGTCCGTCGGGGATGGTGAAGGCGCCGCCCTGGGAGAGGCTCGCCATCAGGCCCTGCACGGCCGCACCGTCGCGACCCATCGCCTCGAACAGCAGACGCTCGAAGTTCGACGACACCTGGATGTCCATCGACGGCGAGATCGACGGGGTGACGCCACGCACTTCGTAGGTGCCGGTCTCGAGGGTGCGATGGAGGATGTCGTTGACATTGGTGGCGACCACCAGCCGCTCGACCGGCAGTCCCATCTTCACCGCGACGTAGCCGGCGAAGATGTCGCCGAAATTGCCGGTCGGCACGCAGAACGACACCTTGCGGTGCGGGCTGCCGAGGGCGGCGCCGGCGACGAAGTAGTAGACCACCTGCGCCACCACGCGGGCCCAGTTGATCGAATTGACGCCGGAAAGGCCGATGCGGTCGCGGAAGGAGAAGTGGTTGAACATCCCCTTCAGGATCGCCTGGGCGTCGTCGAAGGTGCCTTCCAGCGCGATGGCGTGGACGTTGGCGTCCGAACAGGTGGTCATCTGCCGGCGCTGGACGTCGGAGACGCGGCCGTGCGGGTACATGATGAAGACGTCGACCCGCTCGCGGCCCTTGAAGGCGTCGATCGCCGCGCCGCCGGTGTCGCCGGAGGTGGCCCCGACGATGGTGGCGCGCTTGTTGCGCTTGGCCAGGACGAAGTCCATCGCCCGGCCGAGGAACTGCATCGCCACGTCCTTGAAGGCGAGCGTCGGCCCGTGGGAGAGCTCGAGCAGGAAGTGGTTCGGCCCGAGCTGAGAAAGCGGCGTCACCGCCGGATGGCGGAAGGTCGCATAGGCGCCGTCGATCATGGCGCGCAGGTCGTCGGGACGGATGTCGGAGCCGGTGAAGCGCGAGATGACGCGAAAGGCGACCTCGGCGTAGGGCTTGCCGGCGAAGTCGGCGATCTCTTCCGGCGTCAGGGTCGGCCATTCGGCCGGCACGTAGAGGCCGCCGTCGCGGGCGAGGCCGGCGAGGAGCACGTCGGAGAAGCCGAGGCTCGGAGCCTCGCCGCGGGTGGAGACGTAACGCACGTTCGACATCCTTCGTCGACGGAGACGGCCGACCGCCGGGACGCGGGCCCCGACGGCGAAATCGGCCGGGACACTAGGGCCGGCGGGGGCCGGGGGCAAGGGGAAGCGGGGGGACGGTTCACTCCGGTGATCCGCCACGGCGACGCCCGATGGTCGCGAACCCTTCTCCTCCTCGTCATCGCCGGGCTCGACCCGGCGCCCCATGGCGGGCTCCGGGGGTGTCGCGAGGCCCATGGGTTGCCGGGTCGAGCCCGGCAATGACGGAGCGAGAGGCGGAGGACGGGCCGAAACGGGGCGAGCGGGGGGAACATGGCGGGGCCGTCCGCGTGACGATCGCCCATCGCCGAACCATGCAATTCGCTTCGCTCTTTGCACCCTACGGCGCGTGCCCTAAGTTCTCCGGGAACAGCCACTTCGCGAAAGTCCGCCGATGACCTCCTCCAGCCACGACCTCCTCGCCACCGCCGGGCTCGATCCGGAGATCGCCCGGCGCATCACGGCCGAGGCGACCGAGGGGGCGGACGACGGCGAGCTCTATCTCGAATACCGCCAGTCGGAATCGCTGATGTTCGACAACGGCCGGCTGAAGTCGGCGTCGTTCGACACCACCCAGGGCTTCGGCCTGCGCGCGGTGACCGGCGAGGTCTCCGGTTTCGCCCATTCCGGCGAGATCTCGGAGAGCGCGCTGAAGCGGGCGGCGGATGCGGTGAAGGCGGTGAAGGGCGGACGCTCCGGCACCTATGCGGCGGCCCCGGCCCGCACCAACGCGCGCCTCTACGGCGACGTGAACCCGATCGGCGCCCCCGCCTTCGAGGACAAGGTCAAGCTGCTCGCCGAGATCGACGCCTATGCGCGCGATCGCGACAGCCGTGTCCGGCAGGTGACGGCGTCGCTCGCCGCCTCGTGGCAGATCGTCGAGATCCTGCGCCCCGACGGTAGCCGTGCCCGCGACGTCCGGCCGCTCGTCCGGGTCAACGTCTCGGTGGTCGCCGGATCCGGCGACCGGCAGGAGAGCGGCAGCCACGGCTTCGGCGGGCGCGAGGGCTTCCAGCGCTTCGTCGCCGTCGATCGCTGGCAGCATGCGGTCGACGAGGCGCTCAGGCAGGCGCTGGTGAACCTCGAGTCGGTTCCCGCCCCGGCCGGCACCTTCGACGTGGTGCTCGGTCCCGGCTGGCCGGCGGTGCTGCTGCACGAGGCGGTCGGCCACGGGCTCGAGGGCGACTTCAATCGCAAGAAGACCTCGGCCTTCGCCGGTCTCCTCGGCGAGCGGGTGGCAGCGCCCGGCGTCACCATCGTCGACGACGGCACGCTGCCGGACCTGCGCGGGTCGCTGACCATCGACGACGAGGGCACGCCGACCTCCTGCACCACGCTGATCGAGGACGGCATCCTCGTCGGCTTCATGCAGGACCGGCAGAACGCCCGCCTGATGGGCGTCGAGCCGACCGGCAACGGCCGGCGCCAGTCCTTCGCCCACATGCCGTTGCCGCGGATGACCAACACCTACATGCGCGCCGGTTCGATGGACCCGGCCGAGATCCTCGCCTCGGTCGAGGACGGCATCTATGCGGTCAACTTCGGCGGCGGACAGGTCGACATCACCTCGGGCAAGTTCGTCTTCGAATGCACCGAGGCCTATCGGATCGAGAAGGGCAAGGTGGGGGCGCCGCTCAAGGGCGCCATGCTGATCGGCAACGGCGCCGATGCGCTGACCCGGGTGAAGATGATCGGCGACGACCTGATGCTCGACCCCGGCATCGGCACCTGCGGCAAGGGCGGACAGGGCGTGCCGGTCGGCGTCGGCCAGCCGACGCTCAGGCTCGACGGGCTCACCATCGGCGGCACCGAAGCGCGGCGGTGAAGCCGGGCGGATGGTGAACACGCGGAAGTGATCGACGGGGCCCCGCGGGACCCCGTCGCGAGCGCGAGTTCGGTCGCGAATTCAGTCGGTTCGTCACGTCGCGCCCATATACAGACACCGGGATCGGCTCTACGACTGTTCCCGATGGAGATCCGCGGCGCGCCGATGGTCGGCGGCGACGACGGATCACCATCCGATACCGCGCGAAAGCCTCCATGATCGACACGCGTTCCGACGTTTCCTCGTTCCGGCGGCTCGGCCGGTTCGCCCCGGCGCTCGCCCTCGTCGCACTCGGCGCGACCCTCGCCTTCGCTCAGGCGCCCGCCGGCGACGGCAAGCCCGCGGCAGCCGGTGCGGATACGGCGAAACCGGCGGAAGCCGCGAAAGCGGCGGCTCCGGCCAAGCCGGCGCTGGCTCGTCCCCCGGCGCCGGTGACGGTGGCGCAGGTGGCGGTGAAGCCGATGCCGGCGGTGCTCGACGTGGTCGGCACCGCCCAGGCGATGGCCTCGGTGCCGCTCAAGACCCGGGTCGACAGCATGATCGACAAGGTGCTGGTGAAGGAGGGCGACCGGGTCCAGGCCGGCCAGGGCATCTTCCAACTCGACGATCGGGCGGTGAAGGCGCAGGTCGCCCAGGCGCGCGCCGTGCTCGCCCGCGACGAGGCGCAGCTCGCGCTGCTGCGCTCCGACCTCGAACGCACCGAACAGCTCGTCCAGACCAAGACCAAGTCGAACCGCGATCTCGAGAGCGCCAAGACGCTGGTGGCGGCGCAGATGGCGACGATCGAGGCGGATCGCGCGGCGTTGCAGAACCTCGAGGTGCAGGCGAGCTGGTACGTCATCTCGAGCCCGATCGCCGGCCGTGTCGGCTCGATCGCGCTCAAGGCCGGATCGGCGATCCGCGCCAACGACAGCTCGCTGCTGGCCACGGTGAACCAGCTCGATCCGATCTATGTCGCCTTCTCGGTGCCGCAGGCCTCGATCCCGGCGCTGCGCGCCGCCATGGCGGCCGGCGACGTCACCGTGGCGGTGCACCAGCCGAACGTCGATGGCGCGCCGCTTTCGGGCCGCATCGCCTACATCGAAAACATGCTCGACGCCGCCTCGGGAACCCTCGGGGTCAAAGCGGTGGTCGACAATCCGGCCGAACGGCTGTTGCCGGGTGAATTCGTCCAGGTGCGCGCCGTGCTGCGCACCGATCCGAACGCCCTGGTGGTGCCGGATCAGGCGATCCAGCTCGGCCAGAACGGCACCTTCGTCTACGTGGTCAAGGACGATGCCACGGTGGAGGCGCGGCGCGTCACCATCGACCGCACCGTCGACCGCGTGACGGTGATCGCCAAGGGGCTCGCCGCCGGCGAGAAGGTGGTGGTCGACGGACAGCTCCGGCTCTTCCCCGGCGCCAGCGTGGTGACGGGCAAGCCGGCCGAGAGCGGCGGCAAGCCGAACGAGGGTGGCGGCAAACCGCAGGCCGCGAAGTCGGGGACCTGAGCCCATGTCGTCGATGTCGTCGATCTCCGCGCCCTTCATCCGCCGGCCGGTCGCCACCATCCTGGTGATGGTCGCGTTCATCGCCGCCGGCCTCTTCAGCTACCGGCAACTGCCCGTGGCGGCGGTGCCGCGGGTCGACTATCCGACGATCTCGGTGACGGCCAAACTGCCGGGCGCCAGTCCGGAGACCATGGCGAGTTCGGTCGCCTCGGTGCTCGAGCGCCAGTTCTCCGGCATCGCCGGTCTGTCGTCGATGGCGTCGGTGTCGACCAACGGCTCCTCCAACGTGACCCTGCAATTCGACCTCGCCCGCGCCATCGACGGTGCGGCGCTCGACGTGCAGGCGGCGATCGGTGCGGCGCAACGTCAGTTGCCGGCCGAGATGAACGAACCGCCGAGCTTCCGGAAGGTCAATCCGGCGGATCAGCCGGTGCTGTTCGTGGCGCTGAAGTCGGAGGTGATGCGGCTCTCCGACGTCGACGACTTCGCCCAGACCAACATCGCGCAGCGCCTGTCGACGCTGCCGGGCGTCGCTCAGGTCAACGTCTACGGGGCGCAGAAATACGCCGTCCGCATCAAGGCCGATCTCGACGCGCTGGCGGCGCGCGGCCTGACCGTCGACGACCTCCGAACGGCGATCGCGGCGGCCAACACCAATTCGCCGGTCGGTTCGCTCACCGGCCCGTCGCGCAACGTGACGCTGCAGGCGACCGGGCCGATCGAGCGCGCGACCGGCTACATGCCGCTGATCGTCACCTATCAGAACGGCTCGCCGGTGCGCGTCCAGGACGTGGCACGAGCGATCGACAGCGTCGAGAACGACAAGGTCGCCGCCTGGCTCGACGGCACCCGCGCCATCATGCTGGCGATCCAGCGCCAGCCGGACGCCAACACCGTCGAAGTGGTCGACCGCATCCGGGCGACGCTTCCGACGATCACGGCCGACATGCCGCCGGCGATCGAGGTGCAGATCCTCAACGACCGGTCGGTGTCGATCCGGCATTCGATCGAGGACGTCGAGATCACGCTGCTGATCGCCATGGGGCTGGTCATCGGCGTCATCTACCTGTTCCTGAAGTCGGCGCGGGCGACGATCATCCCGGCACTGGCGCTGCCGGTGTCGCTCGTCGGCACCTTCGCCGGCATGTATCTCTTCGGCTTCAGCCTCGACAACATCTCGCTGCTCGCCCTCACCCTCGCCGTCGGCTTCGTCGTCGACGACGCCATCGTCATGCTCGAGAACATCGTGCGTCACGTCGAACTGGGCGAACCGCCGATGAAGGCCGCCTTTCTCGGCGCGAAGGAGGTCGGCTTCACCATCGTGTCGATGACCATCAGTCTCGTCGCGGTGTTCATCCCCGTGCTGTTCATGGGCGGCGTCGTCGGGCGCATGTTCTTCGAGTTCGGCGTCACCATCACCCTGGCGATCCTGATCTCCGGCGTGGTGTCGCTGACGCTGACGCCGATGCTGGCGTCGCGGATCATCGACGAGAACCATCTGCACAAGCGGCCGAACTTCGTCGTCCGCCTGTTCGACCTCCTCTTCTCGGCCCTGACACGCTTCTATTCGTGGACGCTCGATCTGGTGCTCAGGGCGAAGTGGCTCATGCTGCTGGTGCTGGCGGCGACCATCGCCTGGACCCTGGTGCTCTATCGCGACACGCCCAAGGGCTTCTTCCCGCAGGAAGACACCGGTATGCTCACGGTGTCGACGCAGGGCGCCGACGACACCTCCTTCGCGGCGATGGCGGAGCGCCAGAAGGAAGTGGCGGCGATCATCAAGACCGACCCGGACGTGGTCAACGTGATGTCGACGGTCGGCGCCGGTTCAGCGTCGGCCAACCAGTCGAACGGGCGCATGTTCATCACGCTGAAGCCGAAGAAGGAGCGCACCTCGTCGTCCGACGCGGTGATGCAGCGGCTGCGGCGCGCCACCGGGCGGGTGCCGGGCATCAACGTCTATTTCCAGAACGTCCAGAACATCAACATCGGCGCCACCTTCTCCCGCGCCCAGTGGCAGTACACGTTGCAGTCCTCCGACTTCGACGAATTGCGCACCTGGGCGCCGCGGCTGGAGGGGCGCATCCGTCAGGTGCCCGGCATCCTCGACGTCTCCTCGGATCTGCAGATCCGCGGCCGTCAGGCGGTCGTCGACATCGATCGCGACCGCGCCTCCAAGCTCGGGTTGACGGTCGATCAGGTGCGTTCGCGGCTCTATTCGGCCTACGGCACCCGCGTCGTCTCGACGATCTTCACCGACACGTCGAGCTATCCGGTGATCCTCGAAGCGGCCGACGGCTACACCTCGAGCCCGCAGCAGCTGCGCAAGTTGACGATCAAGACGCCGTCCGGCGCCTCGGTGCCGCTCGACGCCATCGCCACGGTGCGCGAGGCCCCCGCCCCCACCCTGGTCAACCACAAGGGCCAACTGCCGGCGGTGACGATCTCGTTCAACCTGCAACCGGGCTTCGCGCTGGGTCAGGCGGTCGACGCGATCAAGGGGATCGAAGGCGAGGTCGGCCTGCCGCAGACGGTCCTCACCGGCTTCTCCGGCACGGCGCAGATCTTCCAGGACGCGGTCGCCGGCCAGGGCCTTCTGGTCTTCGCGGCGATCCTGGTCATCTACATCGTGCTCGGCATCCTCTACGAGAGCTTCGTCCACCCGATCACCATCCTGTCGGGTCTGCCGTCGGCCGGTATCGGCGCGCTGCTGACGCTGCAGTTGTTCAAGCTCGATCTCTCGGTCATCGCCATGATCGGCGTGATCATGCTGATCGGCATCGTCAAGAAGAACGCCATCATGATCGTCGACTTCGCGGTGGAGCGACGCTCGAACGGTCTCTCGGCCTTCGAGGCGGTCCACGAAGCCTGTCTGCTGCGCTTCCGGCCGATCATGATGACCTCGCTCGCCGCCATCCTCGGCACCCTGCCGATCGCGCTCGGGGTCGGCGCCGGTGCCGAACTGCGCCAACCGCTCGGCCTCGCCGTGGTCGGCGGCCTGATCGTGTCGCAGATCCTCACCCTCTACATGACGCCGGTCGTCTATCTGCTGCTCGATCCGCTGACGCGGTCGCAGCGGCCGCACGAGGCGGCGGCGGAGGGCGTGATCGATGCCGCGCACGGCCACGCCGCCGAGTGATTCGGCACGAGCGGTCCCGCCGGGCTGCTTCTGCGAGTCTGCCGACCTTCGATGCAACCATCGATCGAATTACCGTGGGCCAGGTTGCGACCACCGGTGTGTCTTTCGAGCAACTCGGGATGAAATAGACGAGCCATCGCCCGTCCTCGCGGCAACGACGGATTCCGACGTCACGAGGGGGGATTCCTTCGCGAGTCCGACGTGCTACGATTCGAATCGCAACACCTTCCCAGGGGGATTACTCATGAAGACCGCTCGTATCGTCGTTCTCGCTCTCGTCGCCGCTGCCGGCCTCTCCGTCGCCGGCTGCGCCAAGGCTCCGGCTCCGGCTCCGGCCGTCGTCAAGGGCTGATCGCGACGCAGCAGGCCGCGCGTACCACTTCAGGGGGGCGCGCGGACGCGACGATCATCCATCGGATACGGCATCGGTGGCGACACCGGTGCCGTTTCTTTTTCGCCCACGCCGATGGCGCATCGGGAGGAGAAGAATTCGTGGAACGGGCGGGCAGAGATCGCTAGAATGGCGTCCTTCCCCCACGGCGACACGAGACCGACGATCGCATGAACCGCCACGAGACACCGCGCCGCAACGGCGAAGCCCAGGTCCGCTATCTCGACGGGGATTTCCAGATCCTCGCCAACGGCGCCTTCGTGGTGTGCGCGGTGACCGGTCTGCAGATCCCGCTCGACGAACTCAAATATTGGAGTGTCGAGCGCCAGGAGCCCTATGTCGACGCCAAGGCGTCGCTGCAGCGCCACCTCCAGCTCGGCTCGTCGCGCTGAGCCGGACGCACTCGCCGACCGTCACCCCGCTCACGATCGGGCGGCGCGGATCGACGTTCGATCCACCGTTTCCGTCACCGTAGCCGTGCGAGCAGCGCGGTGATCGCCGCCTCGTCGTCGAAGACGAGATCGACGGCGGCGACGTCGCTCGCCTCGACCAATCGCCGCAACGCCGCCGAGGTCGTTCCGGCGAGGCGAGCGGCGTCCTTCGCGGTGGTGACGAGGTCGCGACCTCCTTCGGCGGCGCGGGCGAGGAGAGCCGCCGCGTCGGTCTCGCCGAGATGCTGATGATCGCCGTAGGCGACGAGATCGACCGCCTCGGCGCCGGCGGCGGTGAGGGTCGCAGCGAGTTTCTCCGGCCGGCCGATACCGGCCCAGGCCAGGAGGCGGTGGCCGGCGAAGCGAGCGGGCTCACGCAGCACCAGCCGCGCCGAAGCGACCGGGAGACCTCGCCGACGCGCCTCGGCGAGGAGCGGCGCGAGGCTCGGCGCATCGGGTTCGCCGGCGTCGATCACAACAAGAGCCGAAGCGTGATCGAGTTGGATGTCGAGCGGCGCGCGCAAGGGACCGGCCGGCAGCACCCGGCCGTTGCCGATGCCGTAGCCGCGATCGACGACGACGATCGAGAGATCCTTGGCGAGGGTCGGGTTCTGGAAGCCGTCGTCGAGGATGACGAGATCGGCGCCGCAGCCGCCGAGAAGCGCCAGTGCGGCGGCGCGATCGCGGGCGACGATGGTCGGGGCGATCCGGGCGTGGAGCAGCGGCTCGTCGCCGACCTGCGTCGCGTCGTGGCGGGCGGGATCGACGACGAGCGGCCCGGCCAGGCGTCCGCCGAAGCCGCGGGTGACGACAGCGGGCGAGAACCCCACGCGACGGGCGAGGCCGACCAGCGCGGCCGTCGTCGGCGTCTTGCCGGCGCCGCCGGCGGTGAAGTTGCCGACGGCGATCACCGGCACCGGCGCACGGTGCTTCGCCGGTTCGCACATCCGTCGGGCGGCGACGGCGCCCCAGATCGCGGCGACGGGGCCGAGCAGCCGCGAGACGCCGCCCTCGCTTCGCCAGAAGTCCGGGGCGCGTCTCAGCCGGCTCATCACGAGCCCTCCGCCACGGGCGGGATCCACGGCGCCAGTGCGGCGAATGTGCGCTCGACGGCGCCGGTCGAGGCGTCGATCACGACGCGGGCGCGGTCGATGCAGCCGGCGAGCGTCGCCGGGTCGGCGTGGGCGTCGACGATCGCGGTGGCGAGGGCGTCGGCATCGGCGACGGCGCGGGCGCCGCAGGTCGCGTCGAGGACACGGTAGATGTCGGCGAAGTTGCGCACCTGGGGGCCGTGCAGGACGGCGACGCCGAGGCGGGCCGGTTCGATCGGGTTCTGCCCACCGCGCGGCACCAGCGAGCCGCCGACGAAGGCGACGGGGGCGAGGCGGTAGACGAGCCCCATCTCGCCGATGGTGTCGGCGAGATAGACGTCGGTTTCGGGGCCTGGGGTCTCGCCGAGGGAACGCGAGGCGACGGAGAGCCCGGCCGCGGCGAGAACCGCGCGCACCTCGTCGCCGCGGCGGGGATGACGCGGAGCCAACACGCAGAGGAGCCGTGGCACCGCGTCGCGCGCCTTCGGATGGGCGGCGGCGACGACGGCCTCCTCACCGGCATGGGTGGAGGCCGCGACCCAGGTCGGGCGGCCGTCGAAGGCGGCGGTGAGCCGGAAGAGTTCCGCTTCGTCGACGGCGAGCGGCGACCCGTCGAACTTGAGATTGCCGGACACCGTCACCTGCGGCGCACCCAGGCGGCGCAGACGCACCGCGTCGTCCTCCGACTGGGCGAGGACCAGGGCGAGGCGGCCGAAGAGCGCACGCGGCAGACCGTCGAGCGAGCCCCAGCGGCGAGCGGAGCGCTCCGAGATGCGGGCGTTGACCAGGACCTGAGGGGTGCCGCGCATGGCGAGGGCGAGAATGGTGGCGGGCCAGATCTCGCTCTCGACGAAGACGGCGAGGTCGGGGCGCCAATGATCGAGGAAGCGATCGACCCACGCGGCGACGTCGGCGGGGACGTATTGGTGGAACGCGCCGGCGGGCAGGCGCGCGGCGGCGACCTCGGCGGAGGTGACGGTGCCGGTGGTCACCAGCACCGATGCGCCGGTGGCGGCGAGACGCTCGACGAGGCCGAGCGCCGCCATGGTCTCGCCGACGCTCGCCGCATGGAGCCAGACCAATCGGCCGGCGGGGCGCGGCAGGCTCGCCCGGCCGCGGCGCTCGCCGCGACGGGCGGCGTCCTCCTTGCCGGCGCGCTCGCGGCGGCGCAGGGCGAGGGCGACCAGGGGAGCGGCGAGGCGGCCGGCGGCGCGGTAGGAGCGGAGTGCGAGATCGGCGAGGATCTCAGACATCCCGCCCCCCGACGATCTCGTAGGCGCGGGCGGTGACGCGGTTCAGTTCGTCCTCGACCGCCTTGCGCTTTTCTTCGAGCATCTCGGCGTCGGCGTCGTTCGGCACCTCGATCGGTTCGCCGATGACGATGGCGAAGCGGCCGAAGGGCAGATTGAAGGCGGCGCGATCCCAGGAGCGCACCATGCGCTTGCGATTGGTGGTGGCCGTGGCGAGAGGGACGATCGGCACGCCGGAACGGCGGGCGATCTGGACGATGCCCTCGCCGGCGACCTTGGCCGGGCCTTTGGGCAGGTCGGCGGTGAGGCAGACCACGGTGCCTTCGCGCAGCTCGCGCAGGGCCGCGACGAAGCCCGCGACGCCGCCGCGGCGACGCACCTCGTCGCCGGTCTTGCCGGCCGAGGCGCGGATGGCGCCGATGCCGAGCTTCTCGCAGACGATGACGTTCATCTCGCCGTCGCGGGAGCGCGAGATCATCGCCTTCACCGGCCAGCGGTCGTTCGGCTTGATGAACGGCAGCATGAAATGCTCGCCGTGCCAGGTGGTGACGATCAACGGGCGCGGCTCGCCGAGGCGATCGAAGAAATCGGCGGGTTCGACGACGGTCCGGCACGAGCGATGCACGAAGCGGAACCACCCGGCGAGGGCGGTTCCGGCGAAGGCGCGGAAGCGTTCGCTGCGGACCAGTTTCTTCAGCATTCCGTATTTCACTCCAGGCGCGAACGCGGGCGGCGGTTCGATCCTTCGGCCGGCCGCTCGGGTCGGCTGCCCGGTGATCCGGAGAGGCGGTCTCACCGGTTCGCGGTTCGGGGCGGGCATTCGGCGCGCGGGCGCGCTCCACGTCTCCCCGCCGGGTTCATAGCGCCTCGGCGGCTCGCCGTCACGCGCCGGCGATCGCGGCGATCGCGAAACTCGAACGAAAGGCCCGACCTCCCCCCGGAAATCGGGCCTCACGATGGTCCTGCGGCGGCGGCGGCGCTCATTCCTCCGGATGATCCGGGTCCATGAGGCGGTGCAGGTGGACGATGTAGTAACGCATGTGGGCGTTGTCGACGGTCGACTGTGCCTTCGCCTTCCAGGCGACGCGGGCGGATTCGTAGTTGGGGAAGACGCCGACGACGTCGACCTTGGAGAGGTCGCGGAATTCGTGACCGTGGAGGTCGACGAGTTCGCCACCGAGGACGAGATGGAGCAACTGCGGCTTGGGCGATGACGCGGTCATGTGGAAGGTTCCGATCCCGGGTTGATCACTGCGACGGGCCTCACGCTCCGTATCCCGCGGCGCCGATCAGACGACCCGGGCGAGCAGAGCACGCGCCGCGTCGAACAGTCCGGGCGCGGCGGCCACCAGTGCAGGATGGCGGGGAACGGCCCTGTTGTAGGCGAGGATCTCCCCGCTCGGGACGGAGAGCCTGCCGCCGGCTTCCTGCACCAAAAGGTCGGCGGCGGCAAGGTCCCAATCATGGGCATTGCCCGAACCGTAGGCGATGTCGAGCCGGCCGTCGGCGACGTGGGCGATCCGGAGCGCCAAGGACGGTACCACCTGTCGCGACGCGAAGCCCGCTTCCTTCATCACCGTGCGGTCGAGGAGCTTCGGCGGCCCCGAGACGCGGGCGCCGGCGAGGTCGGTGCGGTCGGAGGCGCCGACGAGTTCGCCGTTGCGGCGGACGCCACCGCCGGACGCCGCCTGCCAGAGCAGGCCGGTCGCCGGCTGCATCAGCGCCGCGACGATCGGCCGGCCGGCTTCGACAACGGCGAGCGACACGGTCCAGCCCTCGTCGCCGCCGACGAAGGCGCGGGTTCCGTCGATCGGGTCGACGACGAAGACGCGGATGCGATCGAGGCGCTCGGGGCCGTCGGCGGTCTCCTCCGAGAGCCAGCCGTAATCCGGCCGGGCGGCGGTGAGGCGCTCCTTCAGATGGCGATCGACGGCGAGGTCGGCCTCGCTCACCGGCGAACCGCCGTCCTTGTGCCAGACCTGCGGGTCGCGGCGGAACCACCGCATGGCGATCTCACCGGCTTCCTGTACGGCGAGCGTCAGCAGCGCCACGTCGTCGGCGAGCTCGCCGGCGAAGGTCGACCAGTGGCGGTCAACGTCCGGCAATGGTGAGGCCCTCGATCATCAGGCTCGGCGCGGCGATGGCGAAGCGATACTCGAGATCGTCGGCGGCGACGAGGCGGGCGTACATGTCCTTCAGGTTCCCGGCGACGGTGATCTCGCTCACCGCGTCGGTCAACTCGCCGTTCTCGATCCAGAAGCCGGAAGCGCCACGCGAATAGTCGCCGGTGATGCCGTTGACGCCGGAGCCGATCATGTCGGTGACGTAGAGACCCGACTTCACCGACTTCAGCATGTCGTCGCGGCTCACCATGCCGGCGAGCAGCGTGACGTTGGTCGAACCCGGAGAGGGCGACCCGGTGCCGCGCGAGGCGCGGCCGTTGGTGGCCAGCCCGAGTTCACGACCGGTGGCGCCGTCGAGCAGCCAGTGGTTCAACACGCCGTTCTCGATCAGTTTCATGACCGGACCGGCGACGCCCTCACCGTCGAAGGGACGCGAGGCGAGGCCGCGCGGACGATAGGGGTCGTCGACGATGGTGATGCCGGGGGCGAAGACCGGGGTGCCGAGACGATCCTTGAGGAAGGAGGTCTTGCGGGCGATCGCCGCGCCGTTGATGGCGCCGAGGAGATGGCCGACGAGGCCGGTGGCGGCGCGCGGCTCCCAGATCACCGGCGCGGTGACGGTCGCCACCTTGCGCGGGTTCAGGCGGCGGACGGCGCGCTCGCCGGCGCTGCGGCCGATCCATTCGGGGGTGTCGAGGTCGCCGGCGTGGATCTTGGAGGAGGCCTCCCAGTCGCGCTGCATGGCGGTGCCTTCGCCGGCCACCGCGGTGACCGACAGCGAATGACCGGAGCGCAGCCAGGCGCCGGAGAAGCCGTGCGACGTGGCGAGCACCATGCCGCCGAGCGACCAGGCGGCGTGCGCCCCGCCGGAGTTGGTGACGCCGGCGACGGCGCGGGCGGCGTCCTCGCAGGCGAGCGCCCGGGCGGTCAGCTCGGCGGCGGTCGGCGCGGTGGGATCGAGCAGGTCGAGGTCGGGGAAGGAGGTGGCGAAGAGCGCCGGATCGATCAGATCGGCCCACGGGTCCTCGGGTGCGACCCGGGCCATGGCGACGGCGCGGGTGGCGAGCTCGTCGGCATCGCCGAGCGCATTGGCCGAGACGGTGGCGAAGCGGCGGCCGACGAAGACGCGCAGGCCGAAATCGTCGCCCTCGGACCGCTCGCTGTCCTCGACCTCGCCGAGGCGCACACCGACCGACAGCGACACGCCGCGGATCGCCACCGCATCGGCGCGGTCGGCGCCGGCGCGTTTCGCCGCCTCGACGAGACGGTGGGCCTTCTTCTCGAGATCGGACTGGTCGAGCACGTCGAGCATGGCACCTCGCAAGGAATGGCGCCCGTCGGCGGGAGGGGCGCTCCTGTCCGATGTACGGTCCGCGAGCCCGCCGGGCAAGGGCGAGCGGTGCAGCGGCGGCCGTGCCCCTCCCCGTCGGAGCGGCGGCGGCCGAGCGGGGACGGCCGGTTCGGCGGCCGCGGCACCCGAATGATGAAGATTTCCTCTCCGCTCCGGTGAGACTCCGATAACCCTTTCCCCATCAACGAAAATTCAACCAGCTTTCTCAAGCCGGCTTTCATCGTCGGCGAGTCAAGATCCGTCCGAACAAGCGAGGTCTTCATCAGAAGAACAGAGGCCCGCAGGAGGCGAATTTGGGACGTCGAGCGACGAAGACGATGGAGACGGTCGAAGAGACCTTCCATCACGCGGTGGAGCCGGTCAGACTGGACCCGTTCTCCCTGCCGCACCGGTTCCGTTACGACACCGGCATCGATCCGCGCAGCGGCGAGCCGATGGGGCCGGCGGCGGTGTTCCTGGAAAAGCACATGGCGTCGATCTGTCGCCATCTGCCGTCGGGCATCCCGATGGCGATGCGGCTGCCGATGGCCGCCTTCGAAGGCGTGGCGGTGCGCATGGTGCCCGAGACGATCGGCGCCGACGGGGCCGGCGACGGCGACGGGATCGCCGTGGTCGAGCTGATGCACCGCGACCCGCAGCTGTCACTGCCGCTGACCATGGCGAGTGACCTCGCCGAGGTCGTGGCGGATTGGAAGGCCTGGGCGCGGGTCCTCGGACTGCCGATGCTGATCGTCGAGGTCGACGGATCGTGGCGCGAGATCGAGACCCGCATCGGTCAGGTGGTCGTCGGTCGGGCGCGGCCGCGCCGGGCGCGTTCGGTGATGAACGGCCGTCGGCCGCGGTTCCTCACCCGCCGCAAGACCGGCCGCATGCCGGCCGAGCCGGTGGTGATGGCGAAGAACGAATTGTTCGGGAGAGAGTGACGCGTCCATCGATGGGAAGATCCGGAGCCCGGTGCCGACACGCCGGGCTCTTCTCTTTCGTGCGCGCCGATCGAGCGGGTCAGCCGCGGCCGAGCATCAGCGGCAGCCAACGGCGGCGGCGCGGCGCCTCGAGGCTCGCCACCGGTTCGGCCATGTGCGCCTCGACGAGGCGGGCGATCCGGCGCTTCGCCTCCTCCTTGACGCTCTCGCTCTCGGTCAGGATGCGCTTGGCCTCGAGGAAGTCGAGGACGCGGATGTGGTTGACCGGCGGGCGGATCAGCACGTCGGGGGGATGGCGCTCGAAGCGGGCGGCGGCGAGTTGCTGCATCATCAGCTGGCTGGCGCCGAAGACCGCCTCGAGCGCACCGGGCAGCGCCTTGCCGTCGGCCGGCTCGGGATAGGAGACGACGTCGACGGCGATCAGCAGATCGACCTCGACCGGCAGTGCCCCGACCGGCACCGGCTCGACGATGCCGCCGTCGACCAGGACACGGCCGTCGATCGTCACCGGGCGGAACAGCGTCGGGATGGCCATCGAGGCGGCGACGGCGCGGCGCAGGTCACCGGAGGTGAGGAGCGCGGCGCGACCGCCGTAGAAGTCCGTGGCGACGACGGTGAGCGGGATGGCGAGATCTTCGTAGCGCGGCCGGATGGCGTCGCCGGCGAAAGTCGCCAGGATCTTCTCCGGATCGATCTGGCCGAGGCCGAAACCCGAAGTGAGGAGGTCGCCGAGCTTCTTCGGCCGCAGCGCCCACAGCTTGGCGAGCGCGGCGGCGCGATTGCCGAAGCTTTCGAGCGTCATGGCGCGCAGGTCCGCGCCCGTGTGACCCGCCGCCCGGCCGGCGCCGTAGACGGCGCCGATCGAGGTGCCGGCGATCGCCGTCGGCGTCAGCCCGAGGTCGTCGAGCGCCTCCATCACCGGCACATGGGTGATGCCGCGGGCGCCGCCACCGCCGAGCACCAATCCGATCCTGGGTTCGGACATCGCCTTCCGTCCTTCGCTGCACTTCCCTTCGGTGCCGAGGCCGAAGGTGCGGGCGCACCCGGCCTTCGACGACACGTGTTTTCTCATTTTCATCAGAGGCATGAGAAATTCGCGTGACGAATGGCCTCGGGCATTTCCGATGCTCTCCGGTATCACATGGGATCTCGCGACCGCGAAGGAAAGGGCTCCGGCCCGATCGTCAGAGGAAGGCCAGGAGTTTCGCCGCCGTCTCCTCCGGCGCTTCCTCGGGGAGGAAGTGTCCGGCGTCGACGCCGTCGCCGGTGAGTGGCGTTCCCTCGGCCATGAAGGGTCGCCAAGCCGCGAGCGGGCCGGCTGCGGGATCCGAGCCGGTCGGGCCGGCGGGAATGCCGGCGGTGCCCCACAGCACCAGGGTCGGCACGTCGATGCGGCGACCTCCGGCGAGATCGGCCTCGTCGAGGGCGCGATCGAAGGTCGCGCCGGCGCGATAGTCCTCGCAGGTGGCGGCGATGCGCTCGGGGACGGAGAAGAAGGCGCGATAGTGGGCCAGAGCCTTCCTGCCGAAGGGCGAGAGGTCTTTCGCCCTGGTCCAGCTCGCCAGCGTGTGTTCGAGCCATTCCTCCGGACCGCGGGCGATGAGCCGCTCGGGCATCGGCGCCGGCTGGGCGAGGAAGAGCCAGTGGTAGGTCTTCATGGCGAAGCCGGCGTCCATGCGGGCCCACATCGCCGAGGTCGGGACGATGTCGAGGAGGGCGAGTTTGGTCAGCCGTCCCGGATGATCGAGCGCCAAGCGGTAGCCGACACGGGCGCCGCGATCGTGACCGACGAGGGCGAAGCGGGCGTGGCCGAGATCCTCCATGAGGGCCACCACGTCGCGGGCCATGGTGCGCTTCGACATCTGGGTGTGGTCGGGCTCGACCTCGGGCACGCCCGACCAGCCGTAGCCGCGCAGGTCGGGCAGGACGATGCGAAAGCGTTCGGCGAGCTTCGGCGCGACCTTCGCCCACATGACGTGGGTCTCGGGGAAACCGTGCAGACAGACGAGCGGCGGGGCGTCTTCGCGCCCGCCGATGCGGCAGAAGATCTTCACTTCGCCGGTGTCGACGGTCTTGGCTTCGAAACCGGGAAAGAGATCGGCGAGATCCATGGAACGCCTCCGTTGGGACGGGCGGGAAAAAACGACGGTCGAAGGCTCAGGACGATCCGCGCGCCTTGGTGGCCGCTTCGACGGTCTCGTAGATGTGTGGCGCGAGGCCGCGTTCGGCCAGCGCGTCGCCGAGCTTCATCCTGAGGAAGCCGCTCGTCGTGTAACGGGCGACATCGGAATAGAAGCGCTCGACCAGACCTTGGACCATGGCGGTGTAGGGGTCGAGCAGTTCCGGCACGATGGTGAAGTTGTCGTAGTTGACCACCGCCCGCACCTTGCCGGCGAGCGGCCCCAGCTTCTCCTCGACGATGGCGCGAATGGCGTCGATGTCGGAGGCGTGGCGCAGGGCGTAGCGCTCGAGATTGACGAAGAAGACGCCGCGCGCCGGATCGAGGACGAAGCGCTGGGCGAGCGGCTGGCCGAGCAGGTCCTCGCGCAGGCCCATGGTCGGCTCTTCGAAGATGCGCGGGTTCATCGGGGCGGGATCGCGCGGGAGGAGCGGGCGGAAGGCCATGTGGGCGAGGATGTCGCGGTCGACGTCGATGCCCGGGGCCACTTCGACCAGTTCGAGACCGTCGGGGCGGAGCGCGAAGACGCAGCGCTCGGTGACGTAGAGGACCGACTTGCCGCGCGCCGCGGCGAGCGCACCGGAGAAGGTCTTGTGCTCGACCTCGCGGACGAATTTGCGGGTGTGGCCTTCCTTCGAGATCCGCAGCTTGCCGTCCTCCACCGCGACCTGGAGGCCGCCGGCGGTGAAGGTGCCGACGAAGACCACGCGCTTGGCGTTCTGCGAGATGTTGATGAAGCCGCCGGCGCCGGCGAGTTTCGGGCCGAACTTCGAGACGTTGAGATTGCCGTGGGCGTCGGCCTGGGCGAGGCCGAGGACGGCGACGTCGAGGCCGCCGCCGTCGTAGAAGTCGAACTGATAGGGCTGATCGATCACCGCTTGGGTGTTGATCGCCGCACCGAAGTTGAGACCGCTCGCCGGCACGCCGCCGATGACGCCGGGCTCGGCGGTCAGCGTGATCAGATCGATGATCTTCTCCTCCGCCGCCACCGCGGCGACGCCCTCGGGCATGCCGATACCGAGATTGACCACGGCGTTGGGCTTCAGTTCCAGCGCGGCGCGGCGGGCGATGATCTTGCGCTCGCTCATCGCCATCGCCGGGATCGAGCCGGCGCGCACCCGGATCTCGGCGGAGAAGGCCGGATCGTAGGGGGTGGCGAAGGTCTGCCAGTGGTTCTCGGGGCGGGCGACGACGACGCAGTCGACCATGACGCCGGGGATCTTCACCTGCCGCGGGTCGAGGCTGCCGCCCTCGGCGACACGCTCGACCTGGGCGATGACGATGCCGCCGGAATTCCTCACCGCCATGGCGATGGCCAATGCCTCGAGGGTCAGCGCCTCCTTCTCCATGGTGAGGTTGCCGTCACTGTCGCCGGTGGTGGCGCGTATGATGCCGACCTGGATCGGGAAGGCGCGATAGAAGAGATGATCGCCGCCGGCGATGTGGACGCGCTCGACGATGTCCTCGGTGGTGCGCGCGTTGAGCTTGCCGCCGCCGTTCACCGGATCGACGAAGGTGCCGAGGCCGACCGAGGTGAGATGGCCGGGGCGATGGGCGGCGATGTCGCGGAAGAGATGGCTGATGACTCCCTGGGGGAGGTTGTAGGCCTCGACCTTGTTGTCCACCGCCATCTTCTGCAGTTTCGGGACGAGCCCCCAGTGGCCGCCGACGATGCGCCTCACCATCCCGTCGTGGGCGAAGTGATTGAGGCCGCGATGCTTCCCGTCGCCCTGGCCGGCGGCGTAGACGAGAGTGAGATCGCGCGGCCCCTCGCCGGCGACGAAGCGCTCCTCCAGCGCCACGGCGATCTCCTCGGCGAAGCCGATGCCGACGAAGCCGCCGGTCGCCACCGTGTCGCCGTCGTGGATGAGCCGCACGGCCTCGGCCGCGGTGACGACCTTGCCCTTCTCAGCGGATCTCAGGAACGGCAGGGCCGGATGCTGCGGCATGGGTCTTCCTCACGATGGTTCGAGGGAAGAGACTGCCAGAGGAGGGCGAGAGGGGGAAGCGGGCGGGGCGAGTAGCCGTTCCGCGCACTCCCCTTCTCCCCTCGCGGGAGAAGGTGGCCCGCAGGGCCGGATGAGGGGGCGCCGCGAAGCGGCATCCGGGCGCGAGCCACGAACTCCGTAACGGAGGCGAGGTCCAGACCCCTCATCCGCCCTTCGGGCACCTTCTCCCGCAAGGGGAGAAGGGGGAGATCGTGGCAGCCTCCGTCCCTACCCGTGCCCTTCGTGCGTCGCGGCGAACCGTGGGCCCCGCGGGGCACCCGCGCTCACGCGTTCTCGCGCGCCACGGCGCGCCAGCCGATGTCGCGGCGGCAGAAGCCCTCGGGCCAGTCGAGGACGTCGACCGCGGCATAGGCGCGGGATTGCGCCTCGGCGACCGAGGCACCGCGGGCCGTGACGTTGAGCACGCGACCGCCGGCGGCGAGGATACGGTCGCCGGCGGCCCTGGTGCCGGCGTGATAGACCTTGACGCCCGCCATCGCCTCGGCGCGATCGATGCCGCGGATCTCGGAGCCCTTCTCGACGGCACCCGGGTAGCCCTTCGCCGCCATGACGACGGTGAGCGCCGTCTCGTCGCGCAGCGCGACGGTCTTCTCGGCCAGCGTCCCCTCGGCGCAGGCGAGGAGCAGGTCGAGCAGGTCGCTCTCCAGGCGCTCCACCATCACCTGGGTCTCGGGGTCGCCGAAACGGGTGTTGTATTCGATGAGCTCGGGACCCTTCGCGGTGATCATCAGGCCGGCGAAGAAGACGCCCTTGAACGGGCAGCCTTCCGCCTTCATCGCCGCCACCGTCGGGCGGATGATCTCGGCCATGACGCGCTCGGACATCTCGGGCGTCATCACCGGGGCGGGCGAATAGGCGCCCATACCGCCGGTGTTGGGGCCGGTGTCGCCGTCGCCGACGCGCTTGTGGTCCTGGGCCGAGGCGAAGGGCAGCGCGGTGTCGCCGTCGCACAGCGCGAAGAAGCTCGCCTCCTCGCCCTCCAGGAACGCTTCGATCACCACCTCGGCGCCGGCCGCGCCGAAAGCGCCGGAGAAGCAGTCGGAGACGGCGGCACGGGCCTCGTCCATGGTCGTGGCGACGGTGACGCCCTTGCCGGCGGCCAGCCCGTCGGCCTTGACGACGATCGGCGCGCCGACCTTTTCGAGATAGGCGAGCGCGGCGGACAGGTCGCCGAAGCGGCCGTAGGCGGCGGTCGGGATGCCGTACCTGGCGCAGATGTCCTTGGTGAAGCCCTTGGAGCCCTCGAGCCGGGCGGCGAGCTTCGACGGGCCGAAAGCGGCGATGCCGGCGGCCGCCAGATCGTCGACGATGCCGGCGACCAGCGGCACTTCCGGGCCGACGACGACGAAATCGATCGCCTCGGCCTTGCAGAAGGCGATCACCGCGGCGTGGTCGGCGGTGTCGAGGGCGACGCAAGTCGCGACGCGGGCGATACCGGGATTGCCGGGGGCGGCGAAGAGCTTCGTCAGGCTGGGCGAGCGGGCGAGCGCATGGGCGAGCGCATCCTCGCGGCCACCCGAACCGATCAGCAGCACCTTCATCGCATGTCTCCCCGGATCACCGCGCTTTCGGCCCGCGATCTAGCAGCCGGGGGGAGAAGCGTCGAGTCCGGATGAGGGGACGACCTCGCAGCTCGCGTCGGCGCCGATCATCCGCACACACACCCGGACGCCACGTCCTTCGCTCAACTCGGACGGCATACGACTCGGCGCGATCCGTCGATACGCCCACGACCGTCATCCCCGGCGAGCGGAGCGAGGGAAGGGGATCCATCGGCCCATCCGCAGGTCGAACCGCCGCTGGATCCCCTTCCCCTCCGCTTCGCGTCCCACCGGGGATGACGGCCTCGTGTTCGTTCGATCGCCGGTGCGGTTCGAAGGTGGAGCCTCCGCCCTTGACGCCGGCCGCCGATCGGGGCACCCCCAATGGCAGCCCGGAGATCCCGCCGATGACCACCGCCCCCTCCCCGTCACCCGGTCCGACCGACGCCGGCATCGTCTCGGATGCGGTTCGGGGCCATTGGGCCGACACGCTGCTGCCGAAGTGGCTGCGGCCCTATTCGCGTCTGGCGCGGTGGGAGCGGCCGATCGGCTGGTGGTTGCTGCTGTGGCCGTGCTGGTGGTCGGCGGCGCTGGCGGCCGATCATGCCGGGCGGCCGTGGCCGAACCCGTGGCATCTCGTGCTGTTCCTGATCGGCGCGGTCGCCATGCGCGGCGCGGGCTGCACCTGGAACGACCTCGTCGATCGCGACATCGACGAGAAGGTCGCCCGCACCCGGTCGCGACCGATCCCCTCGGGGCAGGTCACGGTGCGACAGGCGCGGATCTTCCTCGGAGTGCAGGCGCTGGTCGGTCTCCTGGTCCTCCTGCAGTTCGATCGGTTCACCATCCTGGTCGGCTTCGCCTCGCTCATCGTCGTGGCGATCTATCCGTTCATGAAGCGGATCACCGACTGGCCGCAGTTCTTTCTCGGCCTCGCCTTCTCCTGGGGCGCGTTCATGGGCTGGGCGGCGGCGCTCGGCCGGCTCGATGTCGCGCCCTTCGTGCTCTACGTCGCCTGCATCCTGTGGACGATCGGCTACGACACGATCTACGCGCACCAGGACAAGGAGGACGACGAGATCGTCGGCGTGCGCTCGACGGCACGGCTCTTCGCTCACCACACCAAGGCGTGGCTCACCGGCCTCTACGGCGCGACGGTGATCCTTCTCGGCGTTGCGCTCACCCTCGCCGGGGTCGGCCCCTTCGCCTGGGCCGGGCTCGCCGCCTTCGCCGCCCACCTCGTCTGGCAGATCTTCCGCCTCGACATCGACGACCCGGACGTCTGCCTGATGCTGTTCCGCGCCAACCGCTGGACCGGATGGATCTTCTTCGCCGGACTGGTGGCGGACGCGGCGCGGCATCTGATGTGAGAGGGCGAGGCCACCGGTGTCGTTCGCCTGCAGCTCGTCGCACGGGCCCGACCCATCCG
Source organism: Pinisolibacter sp. (assembly GCF_036782435.1). Classification (NCBI taxonomy): domain Bacteria; kingdom Pseudomonadati; phylum Pseudomonadota; class Alphaproteobacteria; order Hyphomicrobiales; family Ancalomicrobiaceae; genus Pinisolibacter; species Pinisolibacter sp. The sequence continues at coordinate 132,610 of NZ_DAIPZB010000003.1, forward strand.
GCGGCTTCTCACCGCCTCACCTTGAAGAACTCCTTCAGCATCTCGCTCGCCTCGCGCTCGGCGAGGCCGGAATAGACCTCGGGCACATGGTGGCAGGAGGGCGAGGAGAAGAAGCGCACGCCGTTCTCGACCGCACCGCCCTTGGGGTCCTGTGCTGCGTAGTAGAGGCGGCGGATGCGGGCGAAGGAGATCGCTCCGGCACACATCGGACAGGGCTCGAGCGTCACCCACAGATCACAGTCGGTGAGGCGCTCGGACCCGAGTTCGCGGCCGGCCTCGCGCAGGGCGACGATTTCGGCATGCGCCGTCGGATCGTGGTCGGCGACGACGCGATTGCGGCCGGTGGCGACCACCACGCCTTCGTGGACGACCACGGCGCCGACCGGCACCTCGCCGTCCTCGGCCGCGGCGGCGGCTTCGCGCAGGGCGCGATCCATGTGCGACTCGTAATGCGTCTCGGCCATGTCGTCTCCGCGGCTCGGGGAGCGCCCGCGAGAATAGACCCCGTCCGCGCCCCCACCAAGAGGCGGCGGAGCCCCGAAGAGCGCCGCCGCCGGGAACCCCGCCGTCCCGACGCCGGCCACGGGCGGGAAAGGCGCGAGAAATCCGCGGTTCGCCGCTTACATTTCCCGAGGCTTTGCTCTAGATGGGCGCCATGACCAAGACCCCGAAGGACGAGACCGCGCGCGAAAGCGACGCGAAGGGCGGCGAGCAGGAACGCATCGCCAAGGTGCTGGCGCGCGCGGGCCTGTGCTCGCGCCGCGAGGCGGAAGAATGGGTGGCGGCCGGCCGCGTCGCGGTCGACGGGGTGGTGCTGACCACGCCGGCGGTGACCGTCGGCCCGGCGAACCGCGTCACCGTCGACGGCAAGCCGCTGCCGACGCGCGAACGCACGCGACTGTGGCTGTTCCACAAGCCGCGCGGCCTCGTCACCACCACCTCCGATCCGGAGGGTCGGCCGACCGTCTTCTCGGTGCTGCCCGACGACATGCCGCGGGTGATCACCGTCGGCCGTCTCGACATCAACACCGAGGGGCTGTTGCTGCTGACCAACGACGGCGGCCTCGCCCGCGTGCTCGAGCTGCCGTCGACCGGCTGGCTCCGGCGCTACCGGGTGCGCGCCTATGGCGAGGTCGATCAGGCGGCGCTCGACGAACTGAAGAACGGCATCTCGATCGACGGCGTCGACTACGGGCCGATCGAGGCGATGATCGACCGGGTGCAGGGCTCCAACATCTGGCTGGTGCTGGGCCTGCGCGAAGGCAAGAACCGCGAAGTGAAGCGCGTGCTCGCCACTCTCGGGCTCACCGTCAACCGACTGATCCGCATCTCCTTCGGGCCGTTCCAGCTCGCCGACCTGGAGGAAGGCGAGATCCGCGAGATCCGCGGCCGGGTGCTGCGCGACCAGCTCGGCAAGCGACTGGTGACGGAATCGGGCGCCGACTTCGACGCGCCGCTGGTTCATCACATCCACGGCGAGGGCGACGGCGACGAGGCCCCGAAGCGTCGCATCAAGGGCTTCACCCCGGCGGGCGAGGAGGCCGATCGCCCGAAGCGCGGCGGCCGCGACGACAAGGGCCGCGGACGCGAGCGGACCAAGATGGAATTCGTCGGCACCGGCGAGCGCCGCCGCGACGAACGCGGCGAGCGGGACGAGGCCGGCAAGGGACGCGGCGGGCGGTTCTCCGAGGACCGTCGCGGCGACGACCGCGGCGATCGGCCGTTCCGGTCGGAAGGGTTCCGCGGACGGCCGGGCGGCGCGCCGAAAAGCGCCGGCTTCCGCGATCGGCCGCAGGGCGAAGGCCGCGGCGAGAGTGGCGAACGTCGCTATCGTTCGGAAGGGTTCCGCGACGGTGGCAATCGTTCGGCCGGCTTCCGCGACCGCAGCGAGGATCTGCGGCCGCGGTCGGAAGGGTTCCGTGGACGGCCGGGCGACGACCGTCCGCGCGGTGAAGGCTACCGCGATCGCGGCGAAGGCGGCGGCCGGAGCGAGGGGGGGCGCGGCCGGCCGCAGCGCGACGAGCGCCCGCGCGGCGAAGGTCGCGGCAAACCCGGCGGGTTCGGCGATCGGCCGCGCGGCGAGCGCGGCTTCCGCTCGGAAGGCTACCGTGACGGCGGCCATCGCTCGGAAGGGTATCGCGATCGCGGCCCGGGTGGCGAAGGGCGTCCGCGCTCGGAAGGCTTCCGCGATCGTCCCCAGGGCGAGGGAGCGGGCCGCACCGCCGGCTTCCGCGATCGGCCCGAAGGCGCGTCGAAGAGCAAGGGGTTCAAGCCCCGTCCGGAGGGCTCGAGCTTCGGCCCGCGTGGGCCGCGTGGCATGAACCCGGGCGGCAAGAAGGGCGGCCGCGACGGTGAGGCCGGCGGCTTCGCGCCGAAGTCGGGCGGGCGTCCCGGTCCCGACGGACCGAAGGGCCGCGGCGGCAAGGGGCCGGGACCGAAAGGGCCGCGCGGCAGCGGCAAGGGGCCGCGCGGGGGCCGTTCGTGAGGATCGTCGGCGGACGGTTCCGGGGCACGCATCTCCAGGGACCGAAGTCCCAGGCGATCCGACCGACCTCGGACCGGCTGCGCGAGAGCCTGTTCAACATCCTCGCCCACGGCCTCGGCGATCCGGTCGACGGCGCCCGCGTCCTCGACCTGTTCTCCGGCACCGGGGCGCTCGGCCTCGAGGCGCTGTCGCGCGGCGCCCGCTTCTGCCTCTTCGTCGAGGAGGCGGCGGAGGCCCGCGGTCTGATCCACACCAACATCGAAGCGACCCATACGACCGGCGTCACCAAGCTGTGGCGGCGCGACGCGACGAAGCTCGGGCGCTGCGCGCCGATGGAGCCCTTCGACATCGCCTTCCTCGATCCGCCCTACGGCAAGGGGCTGGCCGACGCGGCGCTCGCCGCCCTGCTGGCCGGCGGCTGGCTGAAGCCGCCGGCGATCGTGGTGGTCGAGGAGAGCGCCGCGGCGGAGGTCTCGATCCCCGCCGGCTTCGAGACCATCGACGCCCGCGCGCAGGGCGAGACGCAGCTGATCTTTTTACGCCACGTAATCCTCGGCTGAAATTTCGCCGAAGGGTCGCCGACGCATGAATTCGGCGGCCGTTTTCTGTCCTGTCGTAAGGTCATGGCCGGCCCGCGCTCGAAAGAGACCGTCGTCTTCTCGACGAGTACCGCCGATTTAATTCCCGTTTAACGCTCCTCCGCCAAGATCTCCCCGGGTCGATGAAAAAGATCGCCGGTGTGGCGACGGTCGGGGAACGGGGACGAGACATGCGTATTTCGGTCAAGGCGTCGTTGATCGCCGTCGTCGGCGTGCTCGTGGTGTTTCTGGGCGTGCAGAGCGGCCTGGGGGTGCTGCAGCTGCGCACGATCCAGCAGGGCGCCACGGACGTGACCACCAACGCGATGCCGTCGCTCAGGCGGATCGCCGACATCAAACAGGCGGTCACCGAACATCGCCTCCAGGTGGCGAGCCTGGTGATCGACGAGGACCCGACCGCCAGCCAGGCGATCGACGAGCGAATCAACATCAACGCCAAGAAGCTCGACGCGCTGTTCCGCTCCTATGAGGAAAGCGGTCTCGACGCGGAAGAACAGGCGCTGTGGACCGAGTTCGAGCAGCGCTGGGCCGAAGACGGCAAGGCGTTGAACGAGGCGCTGTCGCTGAAGCGCCTCACCGACCGTTCGGGCGCGGCGAGCGCACTCGCCCGATCGGTTCCCGATTTCGACAAGACCCTCCAGCTACTCGATCGCTCGATCGGCGTGCAGACGCGGCATGCCGACGAGGAGAGTGGCCACATCGACGGGGCCTATCGCTCGAGCCTCTTCGTGTCTCTGGTGCTGGCGGCGGTCGGCCTCGTCATAGGTCTCGGCGCCGGCGCGTTCGTCGTCTTCGGCGTCTCCGGCCCCTTGCGCGGTCTGACCACGGCGATGCAGGCGATCGCCGGCGGGCGTCTCGATGCGAACATCCCCTCGGTCGGCCGCGCCAACGAGATCGGCGACATGGCACGCACCCTGGTCGTCTTCCGCGACGGCCTCGCCGAGGCGGAGCGGCTGCGCAGCGAACAGTCGGAGAAGGACCGGGCAGTCGGCGAGCGTATGGCCAAGGAGCGCCGCGAGATCGCCGATCGTTTCATGGCCACCATGGGAACGCTGGCGCGCGGCTTCGTGAAGTCCTCCGGCGATGTGGCCGGCGCGGCGAGCGACCTGTCGGCGACGGCGGAGGAGACCTCGCGTCAGGCCGGTTCGGTCGCCGACGCGGCGAGCGACGCGGCGACCAACGTGCAGACGGTGGCCACCTCGAGCGAGGAACTGGCGGCGTCGGTGCGCGAGATCACCGGCCGCGTCGGCCAGTCGACCGAAGTGGCCCAGGCGGCGGCCGAGGAAGCGGCCAACACCGAAGCGAACATCCGGCTGCTGTCGCAAGCGGCGGAGAAGATCGGCGACGTCGTCGAGCTGATCAAGGACATCGCCGGGCAGACCAATCTCCTGGCGCTCAACGCCACCATCGAAGCGGCGCGCGCCGGCGAGGCCGGCAAGGGCTTCGCGGTGGTCGCCTCCGAGGTCAAGCAGCTCGCCGCGCAGACCGCCAAGGCGACCGACGAGATCGCGCTGAAGATCGGCGAGATCCAGTCGGCGACCGCCGAGACGGTCGGCTCGATCTCGCGCATCGTCGGCACCATCGGCTCGATCCGCGAGGTCACCTCGTCGATCGCCGGCGCGGTGACCCAGCAGGGCGCCGCGGCCCAGGAGATCTCGCAGAACACCCATCGCGCCGCGCAGGGTGCGGCGCAGGTCACCGACACCATCGCCGGCGTCGGCCGGGCGGCGGAGACGACGGGTGCCGCGGCGAACCGGCTGATGGGCCTCTCCGCCGACCTCTCCAGCCAAGCCGACGAGCTCACCCGGCAGGTCGAAAGCTTCGTGGCGACGCTGCGCGCCGCCTGATCGAGATTTCGGCGGACCGCTTCGCGACGCCGGCTCCAGCTCCCCGCGTGACCGTCGATCACAGCTCCGACGACACGCCCTCGGCCCGGACATCGCGTTCCCCACGCGGTGTCCGGGCCGATCTCTTTTCGGGGTGTGCCTTCACGCCGTCGCGGAGTGCCGCGTCGTCGAGGCTCACTTGCGGCCGAAGAGCCGCTCGATGTCGGCGAGTTTCAGCTCGACCCAGGTCGGGCGGCCGTGGTTGCACTGACCCGAGGCGGGGGTCGCCTCCATCTCGCGCAACAGAGCGTCCATCTCCTCCGGCCTGAGGCGGCGGCCGGAGCGCACCGAGCCGTGGCAGGCCATGGTGGCGAGCACCTCGTCGACGTGGCGGCCGACGCGGTCGGAGGCGTCCCATTCGGCGAGATCGTCGGCGAGATCGCGCACCAGGCCGGCGACGTCGCCGGCGCCGAGGATCGCCGGCACCTCGCGCACCGCCACGGCGCCGCCGCCGAAGCTCTCGAGCGTGAGGCCGACCTTCTCGAAGTCGTCGGCGCGGGCGAGCAGGCGGGCGACATCCTCCTCCGGCAATTCCACCACTTCGGGAATCAGCAACATCTGGCGGGCGACCCCGGTCTCGGCCATCTGGCGCTTGAGCTTCTCGTAGGTGAGGCGCTCGTGGGCGGCGTGGGCGTCGACGATGACGAGGCCGTCGCGGGTCTGGGCGACGATGTAGTTGGCGTGGATCTGGGCGCGCGCCGCCCCGAGCGGGCGCGCCTCGGCCGTCTCGTCGAGGGGCGCGACATGGGCGCGAGCGTCGGCGGAGGGCACGATCACCGCATCGAAGGGCGACGGCGCGGTCTCGGCGAGGCCGGGCGCCGGAGAACCGCCCGGGCGCTCGGGGGCGACGCGCCAGTCGAAGGGCGTCGTCGGCCGACGCTCGTCGCCGCGCCACAGCGGGCCGGCAGGGGGCGTCCACCCGGCGCGCGGCGCGGCGCCGACCGTCGCGTCGAAGCCGGAGCGCAGGGCGGCGAGGGTCGCCGCGCCACCGGTCGAGGTGGCGCGATGGCCGGCGGCGGCGAGTTGCTGGCGCACCGCACCGACCAGGAGGCCGCGCACCAGCGCAGAATCGCGGAAACGCACGTCGGCTTTGGTCGGGTGGACGTTGACGTCGACCTCGCGCGGGTCGAGGGCCACGTCGAGGACGACGACGGCGTGGCGATCCGACGACATGACGTCGGCATAGGCGCCGCGGATCGCCCCGAACAGCATCTTGTCGCGCACCGGGCGGCCGTTGACCGTCAGGTACTGATGCACCGAGGAGGCGCGGTGGTAGGTCGGCAGGCCGACCCAACCGGTCAGCCGCACGCCCTCGCGCTCGGCGTCGACGGCGAGCGCGTTGTCGACGAAGTCGTCGCCGACGATCGCGGCGATGCGGGTGAGGTCGGCCCCCTCGCCGCGGCCGGCCGGCCAGTCGAGGGTCGAACGGTCGGAGCCGGCGAGCGAGAAGCGCACGTCGGGACGCGACAATGCCAGACGCTTGACCACTTCGGTGATGGCGGCGGTCTCGGCGCGGTCGGATTTGAGGAACTTCAGGCGGGCCGGCGTGGCGAAGAAGAGGTCGCGCACCTCGACGCGGGTGCCGCGGGTGATCGGGGCCGGGCGTGGCTCGCCGACGAGGCCGCCGTCGAGGGCGATCTCCCAGCCGTGCTCGTCGCTCGCGTGGCGCGAGGCGATCGACAGACGGGCCACCGCGCCGATCGAGGGCAGCGCCTCGCCGCGGAAGCCGAGGTTCTCGATCAGGAAGATGTCGTCGTCGGAGAGCTTCGAGGTGCAGTGGCGCTGCACGGCCAGCGCCAGATCCTCGCGCACCATGCCGATACCGTCGTCGGTGACGCGGATCAGCGTCTTGCCGCCGCCGGCGGTGACCACGTCGATGCGGGTGGCGCCGGCGTCGAGGGCGTTCTCGACCAGTTCCTTGACCACACTCGCCGGCCGTTCGATCACCTCGCCGGCGGCGATGCGGTCGACGGTGGTGTCCGACAGGCGATGCACGATCATGGAGCGGGAACCCTCGAAAGGCGGCGATCTTCTCGGATTCGCACGAACGCGTCACCTGTTTCGGCAGGATGTGACTGGAATTCGAGTTCACTCATGTTGCGACGCAGCGGGAGCATCGCTACTTGTCTGACGCCATTTCGATTTCCCGAGGACTTACCCCGCCATGCTCAGACCCGCCGCTCCGCTCGTCTCCGGCCTTTCCGCTCTGGCGGAGGACTACGACGCGCTGATCAGCGACGTCTGGGGCGTGGTCCACAACGGTCTCGCGGCCCATCCCGCCGCCTGCGAGGCGCTGGTCGAGTACCGCCGCCGTGGCGGACGGGTGGTTCTGCTCACCAACGCACCGCGTCCCTGCGGGTCGATCCATCGTCAGCTCGCCGAGCTCGGCGTCCCGCGCGAGGCCTACGACGATCTCGTCACCTCCGGCGACGTCACCCGCGAGATGCTGATGGCGCGGCCGGAGCGCCGCATCACCCATGTCGGCCCCGATCGCGACCTGCCGATCTACGAGGGCCTGCCGCACGAGCTCGTCGGCGACGCGCAAGCCGACATCATCGTCTGCTCGGGCCTCGTCGACGACCTCACCGAGACGCCGGACGACTATCGCGACCGGCTCGCGGCGCTGGCGGCGCGCGGGCTGCACATGCTGTGCGCCAATCCGGACCTGATCGTCGAGCGCGGCGAGGAAAAGGTGTGGTGCGCCGGCGCGCTGGCCAAGCTCTACGCGGAAGAATTCGGTGGCGAGGTGACGCTGCTCGGCAAGCCCCACGGGCCGGTCTACGGCGAGGTTCGGCGGCGGATCGAGAAGCTCTTCGGCGCGCCGGTCGCCGACGATCGCCTGCTGGCGATCGGCGACGGTCTACCGACCGACATCCGCGGCGCCGTCGGCCAGGGGCTCGACGTGCTGTTCGTCACCGCCGGCATCCATGCGGCCGACTTCGGCCCGGCCGATGCGCCGGATCCGGATCGGGTGGCGGAGCGCCTGCGGGCCGAGGGACTGTCGGTGACCGCCTTCCTGCCGCGCCTCGTCTGGTGAGCCGAAGCGACCGGTGAGCCGGTCGCGGCCGTCCTCACTTCTTCGCCAGTGCCGTTTCGCGCAGCTTGGTCAGCGTCGTCGTCGGGGTGATCGCCTCCGGTGCGGTCAGGACGTGGACGAGCACCAGCCCGTCGACGGCGAGCGCCTCGTCGATCACCGTCTCGATGTCCTCGTCACGGGCGAGCGTCAGGCCGACGGCGCCGTGGGCGCGGGCGAGCGCGGCGAAATCGGGATTGACCAGGGTGGTGGCGTGGACGCGGGCCGGGAACTCGCGCTCCTGGTGCATGCGGATGGTGCCGTAGATGCCGTTGTCGACGACGAAGGCGACGAGTTTCGCCCCCGATTGCATCGCCGTCGCCAGTTCCTGGCTGTTCATCTGGAAACAGCCGTCGCCGGAGAACGAGACGACGCGGCGCTCGGGGAACTGCAGCGCCGCGGCGATGGCGCCGGGCAGGCCGTAGCCCATGGTGCCGGAGACCGGCGCGGCCTGGGTGGCGAATTTGCGGAAGCGCCAGAAGCGGTGGATCCAGGTGGCGTAGTTGCCGGCGCCGTTGGCGATGATCACGTCGTCGGGCAGGCGGGCGCGCAGCGCCGCCATCACCTTGCCCATCTGCACCGCGCCGGGCGTCGACGGCAGGTCTTCCGACCAGGCGAGATAGTCGGCGCGGGCGGCGGCGGTCCAGTCCTTCCAGCGGATGTCGCCGGGCGGCGGCTCCAGGCTCTCGGCGGCGGCGGCGAAGGCCGTGCCGGAGGCGTGGATGGCGAGATCGGGGCGATAGACGCGACCGAGTTCTTCGGCGTCGGCGTGGACGTGGACGAAGGCCTGCGTCGGGAAGGGAATGTCGAAGAGCGTGTAGCTCTGGCTCGGCATCTCGGCCATGCGGCCGCCGACCAGGAGCACGAGATCGGCGTCGCGGATGCGCTTCTGCAGCGCCGGATTGATGCCGATGCCGACGTCGCCGGCGTAGTGCGGATCGAGGTGATCGAAGAGCATCTGGCGACGGAAGGAACAGGCGACCGGCAGATCGAACTTCTCGGCGAAGCGGGCGAATTGGCGGACCGCCTTCTCGCTCCAGCGCGAGCCGCCGAGGATGGCGATCGGCCGCTCGGCCGCCCACAGGCGCTTCTGCAGATCCCACATCTGATTGAGGCCGGGATGGGTCTCGACCACGGTCGCCGGGCGCACGTCGACGGCCGGCGCCTCCTCGACCAGCATGTCCTCGGGCAGCACCAGCACCACCGGGCCGGGGCGGCCGGAGGTGGCGACGGCGAAGGCGCGGTTGACCATCTCGACCACCCGATCGGGCGTGTCGATCTCCGCCACCCATTTGGCGACGGAACCGAAGACCTTGCGGAAGTCCATCTCCTGGAAGGCGCCACGCTCGCGGAAGCCACGCTCGATCTGGCCGACGAAGAGGATCATCGGGGTACTGTCGTGTTCGGCGACGTGGAGGCCGGCGGCGGCGTTCATGGCACCGGGGGCGCGGGTCACCATGCAGATGCCCGGCTTGCCGGTGAGTTTGCCGACCGCATCGGCCATGAAGGCAGCGCCGGATTCCTGGCGCGCGAGCACCGTGTCGATGGGACTGTCGGCGAGGGCGTCGATGACCGCGAGATAGCTCTCGCCGGGGACCAGGAAGACGCGCTCGACACCGTTGGCCTCGAGGGTGTCGACGAGAAGCCTCGCCCCGGTCTTGCCTTCGCCGCTCATGATCGTCCTCCGCGCAGCCTGTTCGCCGCGAGGGTCATCCCATGTCGGACCGGCGGATGGAAGGGGGACGATGCGAAGCCGCCATGCGGCGTGGCGCGGACGCCGCGAACGGGAGCCGGCGCGGGTGGTGGCGTGCGATGGTTCGAGGCCCGGCCTCTCGGCCGGGCACCTCACCATGAAGCGTTGGTGATCATCGGCACGAAAGCAGGCGCTTCATGGTGAGGTGCGAGCGGAGCGAGCCTCGAACCATCGTGCACCGGCGTTGGGACGACTCGGCGGTCAGACGTCGAGGACGGTCACCACGGTGAAGGTGTTGAGGTCGCCGTCCTCGTCCTTGATCGAAACGTACTCGCCGACGACGAAGGGGTGGGCGCCGAAGCGATAGCCGGCCTCGTCGTCCTCGTCGCCGGAGATGTCGTAGCGGAACGCCCAGCTGCCGCCGGGGCGATGGACGAGATGGCCGACGTCCTCCTCCTCGGTGCCCCAGAAGCGGCGGACGCGGCACTTGTCGCGCAGTCGCTTCCAGGCTTCGGCGTCGATGCGGCCCTCGGCGTCGAGCGGCGCGAAGAACTCGTAGCCGTGCCGGGCCGACCCCATCGGATGCTCCTTGGTGCGAGCGAGGTTGAGGCGGATCTTCTTCAATCCCGTGCCGGGCATGGCGGCGTCTCCGTTCGGTCCATCGGTATTCTTTCCGCTCCCCATCGCACCGACATTGACCTCGGTCAACGTATGGATTCGACATGACGGCCAAGATGTCGGCGATCGTCGACCGCGGCTCGGACGGGAGCGATCCTCATGGTGCACGACACTCCGACCCCACCCGATAGAGCACCCCCGCCGAGGCGCGCCGCGGCTCCGCCCTCGACGCCGGGAGACCTTCGCGCCTGGGAAGAGGTCGCCGATTTCCTCGGCCGCGCCGAGACACACGGTCTCGCCGAGGCACCGACGCGAATCGACACCCATGCGGCGGTCGTGTTCCTCGCCGGTCCGCTCGCCTACAAGATCAAACGACCGGTCACCTTCCCCTTCCTCGACTTCTCCACCCTCGACCGGCGCGAGGCGGCCTGCCGGCGCGAGATGGCGGTCGATCGGCCGATCGCACCGCAGATCTATCGCCGGGTGGTGGCGATCACCCGCGAATCGGGCGGTGCCCCGGCGATCGGCGGCAGCGGCACGCCGATCGAATGGGCGGTGGAGATGAACCGCTTCGACGAGACCGCGACGCTCGACCGGGTGGTGGCGAAGGGGCCGCTCACCCCCGCCTTCGTCGACGATCTCGCCACGACCGTCGCGCGGATGCAGGCGCGGGCCGAGCGGCGCGAGGCGGCGCCGTGGATCGCCGATCTCGGGCGCTACCTCGATCAGAACGCCGAGGCCTTCGCGGCGCGGCCGGATCTCTTCCCGCGCGAGCGGGCGGCGAACCTGACCCGCCGCGCCCGGACGCGGCTCGCCGACCTCGCGGACCATCTCGAGGCCCGCGGCCGTCTCGGCTTCGTCCGGCTCGGGCACGGCGACCTGCACAGCGGCAACATCGCGGTGATCGACGGCCGGGCGCAGCCCTTCGACGCCATCGAGTTCGACGATGCCATCGCCACCGGCGACATTCTCTACGACGCCGGGTTCCTGGTGATGGACCTCGCCGACCGCGGCGATCGGGTGGCGGCGCGGCACTTCCTCGATCGGCTGCTGGTCGACGGGACACGGCTCGAGACGGAGGCGACGGGCGCCACCGGCCGGCCGATGAACCCGGAGCGGATCGCCGAGGCCTTTCTCGAACGCATCGACGGGCTCGCCGGGCTCGATCTCTTCCTGTCGATCCGCGCGGCGCTCCGGGCGAAGATCGCCGCGGCGCGGGCGCCGCATCTGGCGACCCACGAGCGCCACGCGGCGGAAGCCGAGGCGCGGCGTCTCTTCGCCGACGCGATCGACCATCTTTCGGCGAAGGTGCCGCGGCTGGTCGCGATCGGCGGATTGTCCGGCTCGGGTAAATCGCGGCTGGCGGTCGACGTCGCGCCGCGTCTCGACCCGACGCCGGGGGCGGTGGTGTTGCGCGCCGACGAGATCCGCAAACTCCTCGCCGGCGTGGTGACGACGACGCGGCTGGCGGCAGCGCACTACACGGCGGACGCCTCGCGACGGGTCTACGACCTCATCGACCGAGCGGCCGGCCGGGCGCTCGCCGCCGGGCGGTCGGTGATCGTCGACGCGGTGGCGGCGAAGCCGGCCGAGCGTGCCGCTTTCGCGGCGATCGCGGCGCGGGCGGAGGTGGCCTTCACCGGCCTGTGGCTGGACGTCGACGAGGCCGTGGCGACGGCGCGGGTCGGCGCGCGGCGTGGCGACGCCTCGGACGCCGACGCCGCCGTGGTGCGCCTGCAACGCGGCTACGATCTCGGGCCGATCGACTGGGCGCGGATCGACGCGAACGGGACGCCGGAGGCAACGCTCGCGGCGGCGCGCGCCGTCCTCGAACGGCCCTGATCGGCGATCACTCGCCGGGCAGCGACGCGGCGTCGGCGACGGCGGCGATGGGCAGGATGACGAGGGCGATCGACTCGTCGTCGGGCGACGATTTCACCGAGAAGCCGAGCGCCTCGCACATCTGGATCATGGTGCGGTTCTCGCGCAGCACCTCGCCCTTGACCGCCGACAGGCCGTCGGCCTTGGCCCATTCGATCATCAGCTTCATCAGCTTCCAACCGAGCCCCTGCCCCTTGAGGTTGGAGCGCAGCAGGATGGCGTATTCGCCGGTGATGTGATCGGGATCGGCATGCAGGCGGACGACGCCGAGGAGCTTGCCGGTCTCCTTCTCGATGGCGGCGAAGGCGATGGCGCGCTCATAGTCGAGCTGGGTCAGCTTGGCCAGGAAGGCGTGGGAGAAGTCCTTGATCGGCGCGAAGAAGCGCAGCCGCAGGTCCTCCGGCGTCACCTCGGAGAAGAAGTCGGGATAGAGCGCCTCGTCCTCCGGACGGATCGGCCGCATCTGCACCTCGCGGCCGTCCTTGAGCGCGGTCTCGCGTTCCCATTCCTTCGGATAGGGCCGGATGGCGAGGCGGGGATGGCCGATCTGGCCGGCGCGCTGGGTGATCGGGGCGATGCGGACGCGGGCGTCGAGGCAGACGACGCCCTCGTGGTCGGCGACGATCGGATTGAGATCGAGTTCGCGGATCTCCGGGATGTCGCAGGCGAGCTGGCTGAGCTTGCACAGGGTCAGCGCCACCGCCTCCTCGTCGACCGGGGGACGGTTGCGGTAGCCCGCCATCAGCTTCGACACCCGGGTCTCGGCGATCATGGCGTGGGCGAGGTTCATGTCGAGGGGTACGAGGTCGAGGGCGCGGTCGCCCACCACCTCGACCGAGGTGCCGCCCTGACCGAAGACGACGACCGGACCGAAGACGAAGTCGTCGGCGATGCCGGCGACCAGTTCGATGCCGAAGCGCTTCTCGACCATCGGCATGACGATGACGCCGTCGATGACCTTGTCGGGGAAGCGGGCACGGATGCGCTCCAGCATCTCGCAGGCCGCCTCGGCCACCTCCTCCTCGCTCTCCAGCCCCAGGCGCACGCCGTCGACGTCGGATTTGAAGGCGATCTCGCGGGAGGCGATCTTCAGCACCACCCGCCTGTTCTCCTTCAGATGCGGGCGCGCCGCGTCGGCGGCCTCGCGGGGGTCGGCGGCGAGCACGGTGGGAAGCACCGGGATGTCGTAGGCGGCGAGGAGATCGCGCACCGCCACCGGGGAGAGCCATTCGCGATCCTCGGCGAGGGCGGCGGCGACGACCGCACGGGCGGCGTCCGGATCGGGCCGGAACTCCGCCGGCAACGGCTCGGGAATGGCGGTCAGCCGCTCCTGGGCGGCGACGTAGCGCACCAGATGGCCGAAGGAGCGGACCGCCTCTTCCGGCGTCGGATGGCAGGGCACGCCGCTCGCATGGAGGATGCGGTCGGCCTCCTCGGAGAGATCGAGGAAGGAGGCCATCACCGGCTTGCGGCGGCCGATCTTCTTGGCCTGGGCGGCGGCGATCTCGGCGACCTTGGTGGCGACCGCGGTGGTGTCGGCGAAGGCGGAGGGCGCGTGCAGCACCATCACCGCCTCGACGCCGGGATCGGCGAGGACCGCCTCGATGGCGGTGCCGAAGACGCTCGCGTCGGCGTCGTCGGCGAGCACCAGCGGATTGCCGGCATCGCGGCCGTAACGCACCAGGGAGGCGAGCGACTCGATCGTCTCGGCCGAGATCTCGGCCATCGAGCCGCCGCTGTGGTCGAGGTGGTCGGCGACGATGGTGGCGAGGCTGCGGCCGTTGGCGACCACCGCCACCTTGCGGCTCGGCGACGGCTTCACCCGGGTGATGGTCTCGGCGGCGTCGAAGAGCTCGTCGATGCTGTCGACGCGGACGAGGCCGGCACGGCGGAAGGCGGCGTCGTAGACCCAGTCGACGGTGGCGAGCCGGCTCGAATGGGTGTTGCCGATCATGCGCTTGTCGCGGCTGGTGCCGGAGCGCAGGACGATCACCGGCTTGGTGCGGGCGCAGGCGCGGGCGGCGGAGAGGAACTTCGACGGCGACCAGATGCTCTCGAGATGCACCAGGACGGCGCGGGTCTTGTAGTCGGCGGTGAAGTGGTCGAGCAGGTCGCCGACGTCGACGTCGACCTTCTGGCCGAGCGAGACCACCGAGGAGAAGCCGACGCCGTTGGCCTCGGCCCAGGCGAGCGTCGAGTTGATGACCGCGGCGGAGCGGGAGACGAGCGCCAGATCGCCCTTCTTGGCGGGACGGGCGGCGAGCGACAGGTCGAGAGCGCCGTGCAGCGACATCACGCCGAGCGAGCCGGGGCCGATGAGGCGCAGGCCGTGCTTACGCGCCGTCTGCAGCGCCAGACGCGAAGTGGCGAAGGACCATTCGTCGTAGCCGCGCGACAAGAACAGCGCCGCCTTGATGCGCAGGGCGCCGAGCCGTTCGATCACCTCGACCGCGGCGGACCCGCCGCACAGGACGACGGCGAGATCGGCCTTCTCGGAGATGTCGGCGAGCGAGGCGGCGACGCCGCCGGTCCAGCCTTCCGGCGCGGCGATGCCGGCCAGCGTCACCTTGCCGCGATAGCCGCTGCGCGCCAGATTGGCGAAGAACAGATCGCAGGCGGCCTTGCCGATGCGTTCGGGACCGACCACCAGGATCGAGCGCGGCTGGAAGATTCCGTCGAGATTCCGAACGGCCATGTGGCCCCCCCGTGGGATACGGCGAACGGACTGCACCGCTCCGGTCGGAGCAGCGTCCCACGCGCGCGGACTGGTCCGGCCACTCCCCGGGTCGTCTCTCCCGATCTTTCGCCGCGGGCGGTTCGTACCGCCTTCTTTTCGGCCGGGTGCGGCGGTCGCGGGACCGCCGGCGG
Organism: Pinisolibacter sp.; assembly: GCF_036782435.1. Classification (NCBI taxonomy): domain Bacteria; kingdom Pseudomonadati; phylum Pseudomonadota; class Alphaproteobacteria; order Hyphomicrobiales; family Ancalomicrobiaceae; genus Pinisolibacter; species Pinisolibacter sp. The sequence goes on from NZ_DAIPZB010000003.1 coordinate 147,713, forward strand.
TGATCTCATAGGAAGCCCGGATGAACACGTCCGGGCCTCGTCTTCCGTTCGTTGAACAAGTCCTGTCCCGACCGGGACTTTTCGACGAGCCGGGTCCGGCGTCGCGAAGCGATCCGCCGGATCCCGTATCAGTGCGCCATCAGGACGGGGATCGTCATGGTGGCGAGGATGCCGCGCGTCGCCCCGCCGAGCAGGAATTCGCGAACCCGCGAGTGACCATAGCCGCCCATGATCAAGAGGTCGAACGCCTTGTCGGCAGCATGATCGAGAAGCGCGTCGGCGACCGAGATGTCGGGAGCCTCGACCTGGACCAGTTCGACGTCGAGGCCGTGGCGGGCGAGCCACGTGGCCAGTTCGGCGCCGGGTTGGCCCGGAGTGGATCCGGCCTTCTCGATCATCACCACCGAGATCTTCTTGGCGAGCGCCAGAAGCGGCATCGCCGCCTGGACGGCGCGGGCGGCGGTGCGCGAGCCGTCCCAGCCGATCATCACCCGATCCAGCGCGATGGCGCCGCGCGAGATGTAGGGCACGACCAACAACGGCGCCGTTCCCTCGAACAGCGCCGTCTCGATCATCGCCTCACGCATCGGCTCGGGGCGATCGGGATCGTCCTGGCCGATCACCACGAGGTCGGTCGAGCGGCAGTTGACGACGAAGCCTTCCGGCGCACCGCCCATCAGGATCTCGGCGACGCGGGTTTCGGCCGCCACGCCGCCGCGTTCGGCGATGACGCGGAACCTGTCGGTGGCGGTGCGCGCCACCTCCATCGCCTGGGTGCGGGCCTGCTCGATCACCTCGACGGGAAGCGGCGCGACGACGAAGCCGGGGACGATCGGATCGACCGCCAGGGCCACGCCGGTGACGTGGGCTTCGAGCCGGCGCGCCAGATCGACGGCGAGGGTCGGTCCGGGGCCTATGGCGTCGACGTCGGCGTTGCCGGTGCCACGCGGCACGACCGGTCGGTCGGAGGTCGCGTAGCCGTTGTCCAGGAGTACCAACATGTCCTTGATCGCCATGACGGATTCTCCCTTTCGAAGTTCGCCCTCCGAGCGCGCTCGGCGCCGGGGCCGTCATATCGAGTCTCACCGAAAGATGGTCGAACCGCTTTGATCGAACGCAACGGTTCAGAAGGTTCCCGGATACCGGCCACCATCGAGCAGAATGTTCTGCCCGACGAGGAAAGCGGCCTGATCGGAGCAGAGGAAGGCGCAGACTTCGCCGAACTCCGCCGGATCGCCGAAGCGGCCGACGGGGATCGCCTTGACGAGATCGGCGGCGGCCTGTTCGCGCGACACACCCTGACGCTTGGAGTTGGCGTCGATCTGGGTGGCGATGCGGTCGGTGGCGAACTGGCCGGGCAACAGGTTGTTGATCACCACGCCCTTGCCGGCGAGATCGCGCGCCAGACCGGCGACGAAGCCGGTCAGCCCCGAGCGGGCGCCGTTGGACAGGCCGAGGACCGGGATCGGCGCCTTGACCGCGCCGGAGGTGATGTTGACGACGCGGCCCCAGCCCTTCGCCGCCATGGCGTCGACATAGGCGCGCATCAGCATGATCGGCGTCACCATGTTGGCCTCGACGGCCTTGTGCCACGTGTCCTCGTCCCAGTCGTGGAAGTCGCCGGCCGGCGGACCGCCGGCGTTGTTGACCAGGATGTCGGTCTCGGGCCGGGCGGCGAGGATGGCGGCGCGGCCCTCCTTGGAGGTGACGTCGCAGGCGAGCGTCGAGACGGTCGCGCCGGTGGCGGCGCGGATCTCCTCGGCCGTCTTCTCCAGCGTCTCGGCGCCGCGCGCGGTGATGAGGACGTCGACGCCGGCGCGGGCGAGCGACATGGCGCAGGCCTTGCCCAACCCCTTCGAAGCGGCGCAGACGACGGCCTTGCGACCGGCGATTCCGAGATCCATGGCGGGTACTCCGGGTGTGCGGGCTCAGAAGAGCGAGCCCTGATCGGACGGATCCCGGCCGGGCTTGCGCCGCGGCCGAGGCGAGGGAGAGGCGACGTCGGCCGGACGCGGGGCGACCGGGGGCGGGGCGGCGCCCGCGCCCACCGTCGCGGCGACGCGGCCGTCGGCGAATTCGATGTCGAGGCCCTGGCCGGTGACGAGGCCAGCGGCGGCACGGACCGGCGCACCCGCGGCATCGCGCACCAGCGCGTAGCCGCGCGACAGGACGCCGCGATAGGAGAGCGCGGCGAGGAGCTTGGTCAGACCGTCGAGGCGGGCGGCGCGGCGCTCCTGGCCGACGCGGAGGGCGCGATCGGCCCGGTCGCCGAGGCCGCTCAGGCGATCGCGCGCCGTGGCGAGCCGGGTCGAAAGCGCCGCCGGGGCGAGCCGGCCGCGCACCGCGGCGAAGCGGGTCGCCTTGACCGAGACGGCGGCGGAGAGCGCATGGGCGAGGCGACCGCAGGCGAGATCGAAGCGCTGGCGGCGGGTGTCGAGCAGGGTCGCGGCGGACGGCAGGGCGCGGGCGGCGGAGCGCAGCTCGGTCTTCAGCGCCTCGAGGCGGCGCAGGACGGCGCCGGAGAGGCGCAGGCCGGCGGTGCCCACCTGATCGAGGAGTTCGGCACGCACCGGCAGCACCATCTCGGCGGCGCCGGTCGGGGTGGGGGCGCGCAGGTCGGCCGCGAGGTCGATCAGCGTCCAGTCGGTCTCGTGGCCGATCGCCGAAACGAGCGGGATCGAACAGGCGGCCACCGCCCGAACCACGATCTCCTCGTTGAAGCTCCACAGATCCTCGAGCGATCCGCCGCCGCGGGCGACGATGACGACGTCCGGGCGCGGGATGCCGTTCGCGCCCGCGGGCGGGAGCGCGTCGAAGCCGGCGATGGCGGCGGCCACTTCGGCGGCCGAGGTATCGCCCTGGACACGCACCGGCCAGACGATCACCCGGACGGGGAAGCGGTCGGCGATGCGGTGGAGGATGTCACGGATCACCGCGCCCGTCGGCGAGGTGACGACGCCGACGACCTCGGGCAGGCGCGGCAGCGCCACCTTGCGAGCCTGATCGAACAGACCTTCGGCGGCGAGCTTCTTCTTGCGCTCCTCGAGCAGCGCCATCAGCGCGCCGACGCCGGCCGGCTCCAGCGCCTCGATGACGATCTGGTACTTCGACGAGCCGGGGAAGGTGGTCATGCGGCCGGTGGCGATCACCTCCATCCCCTCCTCCGGCTTGAAGCGGAGCTTGGAGAAGGAGCCGCGCCAGACGACGGCGTCGATCTTGGCGCCCTCGTCCTTGAGGGCGAAATAGGCGTGGCCGGAGGAGTGGGGGCCGCGATAGCCGGAGATCTCGCCGCGGACGCGGACGAAGCCGAACCCGTCCTCGATCGCCCGCTTCACCGCCTGGGACAGTTCCGAAACGGTGAATTCCGCGACATTGGGCAGAGATTCGGCCAAGCGAGGCTCCGGGCGACGGATTCGACGAAAGTGCGAGCGGAGGTTGGCGGGGGCGGCGGGCCGCGTCAAGGGAGGCTAAGCGCAGGAGGAATGCGCTTCGCCCCGCCCTTCGCCCGCCGTCTTCCACCGTGATAAGACGGCGCGACGCGCCCCGAGCCGAAGGACCGCCATGGCCCGCTACGATTTCCGCCTGCAACGCCTCTTCGTCCGCGCTTCCTTGCGAGAGGGGGGCGAGGTCGAGCCGACGCGGGAACAGGCGAACTATCTCCTCAACGTCCTCCGGATGGGCGACGGCGACCGCCTGCTGGTCTTCGACGGCGCCCACGGCGAATGGCTGGCGACGGTACGCGCGACCGGCCGGCGCGACTGCCGGCTGCATCTCGTCGAGTGCGTCCGGCCGCAGACCGCCCCCGGCGACGTCGACTGGCTGTTCGCGCCGCTGAAACACGCGCGGCTCGACTACATGGTGCAGAAGGCGGTGGAGATGGGGGTCGCGCGCATCCGCCCGGTGATCACCCGCCACACCCAGGTGTCGCGCATCAACCTCGAACGCATGGAAGCCAACGTGATCGAGGCGGCGGAGCAGTGCGGCGTCATCTCGGTGCCGCCGATCGCCGAGCCGGTCGACCTCGAGCGCCTCCTCGACGCCTGGGAGGCGACCGATCCCGGCCGCCGCCTGCTCTATTGCGACGAGCACGAGGAGACGTCGAACCCGCTCGACATCCTGCGAACCCTGGAGCGCGGTCCGCTCGCGGTGCTGATCGGGCCGGAGGGCGGCTTCTCGCGCGAGGAGCGGGCGGTGCTGCGCTCGAAAGCCTTCGTCACCGCGATCCCGCTGGGCCCACGGATCCTCAGGGCCGACACCGCGGCGGTGGCGGCGCTGGCCGTGGTGCAGGCGACGCTGGGGGATTGGTAGAGCGATATTGCGCTTGATTTTCGGGCGATAACGAGCGATTTTCCAGATGAAGACGATCGCTTTCACGCATGCTGCGGCGAAGGACCTCGATGCGTTGCCTGCCGAGGCCCGGGAGGATGTCCTGCGTGGGCTGGACCTCTACGCGATGACCGGTCGCGGTGACGTCAAGGCGCTCACCGGCCGGTCGGGTTTTCGCCTCCGCATCGGTCGCTATCGGGTTCTGTTCGACGAAGACACCCGAACGATCCTGGCGATCCACGTCGGCAAGCGCGAGACGACGACCTATCGGCGCAACTGAGGAGACCATCTTGGGAGACCCGCAGTTCATCCGTACGCCATCCGGCGAAGAACTGGTGGTGTTGACGCGCGCCGATTACGACGCGCTGCTCGAAGCCTTGGCCGAAGCCGAAGAAGATGCCGCCGACCTCGCCGTCTACGATGCTCGGAAGGCGGAACTCGCAGTTCCCGACGACATCCTACCGGCGCCGGTGAGTGCGGCACTGCTGCGTGGCGCTCGCCTGCTCGTGGCCCTACGCGATTGGCGCGGCATGACCCAGATGCGGCTCGCAGAAGCGACCGGGCTCGCTCAAGGGTATCTTTCGGACCTCGAACGCGGCCGCCGCCAAGGAACGACAGAAACGCTCACCCGCATCGCCATGGCGCTCGACGTGCCGGCGAAATGGTTGGTGGGGTGATCCTTCATGCCGGAGGCCGGAGGCGCTGACGCGCCCGGCCTTCGAAGGCGTGCAAATTTCTCATCTGCATCAGGGGCATGAGAAATTCGCGCCCGGAATACCATCGGTCATTTTCAATGGCCGATGGTATCACCACATCGTCGCGTCGAGGACCCGATCGATGTTTCCGCCCCATTCGCCGCGCCAGGCCTCGAGCAGGCGGTCGGCCTGCGTCCGGCCGCTTTCGGCGATCTCCTCGAGCATCTCGAGGTGGATGGTCTCGTCGCGGCCGTCGTCGTCGAGGCGGGCGCGAGCCTTCAGGCCGGCGCGGGCGATGGCCAACACCTCGACGGCGACGTCGCGCAGCGTGCGGCCGCGGAACGGCGTGGCGAGACCGAGGCGCGGGACGGTGTCGCGCAAGCCCTGGCGCTCCTCGGTCGTCCAATCGGCGACGAGGCGGGAGGCGGCGTCGAGGGTGTCGGCGTCGTAGAGGAGGCCGACCCAGAAGGCCGGTAGCGCGGGAACCGAGGCTCGCGAGCCGGCGTCGGCGCCGCGCATCTCGATGTAGCGCTTGAGCCGCACCTCGGGAAAGAGCGTGCCGACGTGGTTCACCCAGTCGCCCATCTCCGGGACGACGCCGGGCAGGCGCTTCGCCAGGGCTCCGGCCATGAACTCACGGAAGGTGACGTCGGTGGCGTCGTGATAGGTGTCGCCGCGCTTGACGAAGTACATCGGCACGTCGAGCGCCCACTCGACATAGGACTCGAAGCCGAAGCCGGCCTCGAAGGCGCGCGGCAGCATGCCGGTGCGGTTGCGATCGGTGTCGCGCCAGATCTCGGAACGGGTCGAGAGGAAGCCGGTCGGCGCGCCGTCGAGGAAAGGCGAGACGGCGAAGAGAGCGGTCGCCAGCGGCTGCAACGCCAGGCCGACGCGCATCTTGGCCGCCATGTCGGCTTCGCTCGAGAAGTCGAGGTTCACCTGCACCGTCGAGGTGCGGAACATCATGTCGAGGCCGCGGGAGCCGACTTTCGGCATGTAGTTGCGCATGATGGCGTAGCGCGACTTGGGCATCACCGGGGTCTCGGTGAGATGCCACTTCGGCGAGGCGCCGAGGCCGGCGAAGCGGATACCGAGCGGATCGGCGACGGCGTGGAGATCGGCGAGGTGGACGTCGAACTCGCGCTTCGTCGCGTGGACGTCGGCGAGGGGGGCGCCGGAAAGCTCGAACTGGCCGCCGGGCTCGAGGCTGATGGCGCCACCGCCGTGATCGTCGGCGAGGCCGATGATCGCCTCGCCGTCGAAGATCGGTTCCCAGCCGGTGCGGTCGCGCAGGCCTTCGAGCAGGGCATGGATGCCGACCGCACCGTCGTAGGGAACGGGCGCGCGATCGGCGACGTGGAAGGGGAACTTCTCGTGTTCGGTGCCGAGCTTCCAGCGATCGCGTGGCCGTGCGCCGGCCTCGATCCAGGCGACGAGAGCGTCGCGGCTCTCGATGGGTCGATGATCGCTGGTATCGCGCGCCATGTGGCATCCTCGGGAGTTCGGGGCGCGCAACATACGCGCGGGACGATGACGGAACAAATGCGTTTTCTCGAACGATGTTTTCGGTCCCGTTCACCGATCGCCGCGGATCGATTTGACGACGAAGGGTTTCGCACCGATCATTCCGCCTCTCCTGGCGGGGGATTCCATGGTCGATCCGACGGAATGGACGAAGCGATTTCTCGATCCGGCGCAGCTGGGTGAAATGGCCGCGCGCTTCGGCCTCGATCCGATGCAGGCGTCGGCGGCGACGCTGGCGCTGAAACCGGCGCTCGATGCGGCGATCAAGCGGCGTGCCGCCGATCCGCGCGGTATCGCGGAGATGCTCGGCTGGGTCAAACCCAAGCCGGATTTCGCCGCCGCCATGCCGGGCGGCGAGGCGCTGGGCAAGCTCTTCGGTTCACGGGAACTGACGGCGGCGATCATCGATCAGATCGCGCGGACGAGCGGCGTCGACAGGCGCAGCCTGGAGATCGTGCTGCCGCTCGCCTCCGAGACGGTGATGGCGAGTTTCGCCGACACCTTGAAGAGCCACCCGCTGACCGAAGGGCTCGGCAAGATCTTCGAGCCGAAACCGCGCGCCGCGCCGACCCTCGACGAGATGCTGACCGACGCGTTCGGGCCGGAGACGTCGCGGTTGGTCGGCGACACACTGCGCCAGACGCCCAATCCGATCGGTCCGACGACCCTCTTCGGCGAAGTGCTCGGCGAGTTCCTCCGCGGCTTCAACAACGGCGGCCCGCCGATCGACGAGGAGATCGCGCCGGAGGACGAGGTGCCGCAACCGAGCGAGATGGTCGACCGCCTGTTTGAGGCCGGGCGAGACGCCCAGGCCGAGCAGGCGCGCGCCATCGAGGCACTGTTCGACCGCTATTGGAAAGACGGGCCGCACACCGTGCTCACCGGCAGCGGCTGAACCGGGCGGGAGGAGCCGGCACGGCCCCTCCCCGCGTCACTCGGATGCATCCGAGCGATGTCTCCCGATCACACCGGAAGGCGCGTCTGTTCGCCCTGCGGCGCCGGCGCCGGGTCGCGGCTCGGCCACTCTCGCGACCGGGCCCGCCGGGCGGCGCGGCGCTCGACCGCCAGGATACGCAGCCGCGTCGACGGATCGTCGAAGGCCGGGCCGGCGAGCGAGACGAGAACGTCGCCCCGGGTCAGGCCGATGTCGCGCAACGCATGATCGTCGAAGGCGAGCAGTCGCGTCACCTCGTGACGGTGGCGGCGCGCTTTCCATGCCGCGCGCACGAAGGCCACGGCGGCGTTCAGGTTCGCGCCGGCGGCGGCGAGGAGAACGGCGACACGGATGGGGCTCTTCGAGGACGACAGGGACGAGATCATGGGAAAGCTCCTTTCGAGGGATCTCCGAGGGCAGGTTCGTTGGAGGAAGGGGGCGCGCGGCCGCGAGCCGCGGGATCGGACGATCGGGCGGCGCGACGCGGGGACGCGAACGGAACGTCATCACATGTGAGGGAACTGGATCGATCGATCAAACGAATGTTATAGATACGGCATCGCACATATTTTGATGGATCGACCGATGCCCTCGCCTCTCGATCTCGACCAGCTCAAGACCTTCGTCGCCATCGCCGAAACCGGCAGCTTCACCCGCGCTGCCGATCTCGTGCACAAGACGCAGTCGGCGGTCTCCATGCAGATGCGGCGGCTCGAGGAGCGGGTGGGCAAGGCGCTGTTCGCCCGCGACGGCCGCGCCTCGAAGCCGACCGAGGACGGCGAGCGGCTGCTCGCCTATGCGCGGCGGATGATGCGGCTCAACGACGAGACGCTCGCCGCCTTCGACGAGGCGGAACTGACCGGCCGGGTGCGGCTGGGCACGCCCGACGACTACGCCGATCGCTTCCTGCCTGAGATCCTCGCGCGCTTCGCCCGCTCCAATCCGCGCGCCGAAGTGACGGTCGTGTGTGCGCCGACGCCGCTCCTCGTCCAATCGATGGCGGCGGGGGAGCTGGATGTCGCCATCATCACCCATGTGCGCGAGAAGGGGTCGGCGGAAGTGATCCGGCGCGAGCCGTTGCTGTGGGTCGGCTCACAGCGCCACGCGGTGCACGAGATCGATCCCATTCCTCTCGCCCTCGGTCGACCGACCTGCGACTGGCGGCGCGCCGCGCTCGACGGACTGGAGCGGAGCGGGCGGCGGCATCACCTGCTCTACGTCAGTTGGAACTCGACGGCGGTGGGCGCGGCCGTGCTCGCCGGGCTGGCGGTGTCGGTGCTGCCGGAATCGGCGCTCAGGACCGGGATGCGGGTGCTCGGCGAGCACGAAGGGTTTCCGAAACTGCCGCCGGTCGACATCGGCCTGCTGCGTGGGCGGGGAAAGAACCCGGTCGCCGAAGCGCTCGCCGGCCACATCGTCTCCTCGCTCGACAACCTGTCGCCGGGCTTCGGGCGGGCGGAATGAAGGCGGCGCCGGACGGGATCGTCGCGGCGCCGCTTCGATGGATCGGTGGGACGGCGGCGCGGATCAGCGGAAGGCGGAACCGAGCGCGTTGACGCGGGCGTTGGGGTTGACCGCACCGCTGTTGCCCCAGCCTTCACGGACCTTGTCGGCCTGGAGCAGGGGGACGTCGTAGCGGCTGATGGTGCCCTTGAGCCGGGTGCCGGCACCGTCGATCTCCATCACCGTGACGGTGCCGTCGCCGCGATCGCGATAGAACACGGTCGGGCCGGGGCCGGCCGGCACCTTGGCGTCGGAGGTGTCGCCGACCGAAGCGAAGTGCGCCCGCAAGGTATCGCCGAAGAAATAGATCACGCCGCCGAGGATGCCGAGGATGACGCAGCCGATCAGCGTGCCCTGCACGACGAGAAGCGACAGTTGCCGCGACGTGACTTCTTTGTGGGTCAGCGTCGCACCGCCGGTGTGAGCCGTGCGGGGCATCGATCGAGGTGCGGGACGCGCCGCATGCGCCGGCATCGGTCGCGGTCTGACCGTGATCACCATCCTCGTCGTCCTCTCGTCTTCGATATCGCGAACACCGCCGCATCGATCTTTCGAGGACAGTCTACGCCCGCAACCCTTCCGAATGAGTAAAGCGGGCGTCGTCGTCAGCGTCTCAGAACGAAGAGATTGCCGGCCAGAACCAGACAGAGACCGACGACCGCCGGCACCGTCCAGTGATAATCTTCGACGACAGTGGAAATGGCGAGGGCGAAGACCGGGAACATCACGGTGGCATAACCTGCCCTAGCGGCACCTATACGTCCGAGCAGAGTGAGATAGGCCCAGAAGGCGGCAACCGAAGAGACGATCGCCAGCCACAGGAGCGAGGTCACGTAGGGGAACGACGGATCGAAGGTGAAGGGCAGACCCTGGATCAGGATCGCGGCGAAGAGGAAGACGCAGCCCCACACCATGCCCCAGGCGGTGGCGACGAGCACGGGGATGCCGCGGCGCTGAATCGCCGACGACAGCATGTTGCCGATGCAGAAGAAGGTGGTGCCGGCGACGCACAGCGCCAGACCGATCGCCGCCCCGGTGTCGAAATCGGTACCGGCGATCTTCGGCCAGAACATCGCCGCCACGCCGGAGAAGCCGAGGAGGCCGCCGAAGAGCACCCGCGGCGAGATCTTCTGGCGGAAGACCAGGAAGCCGAGCAGCAGGTTGATCACCGACGCGAGCGAGAAGACGACCGACAGGAGGCCCGACGGCAGTCCCTTGGCACCGTGGTAGAACAGGTTGAAATTCATCGAGAAGATGAAGAATCCGAGGCCGGCGAAGCCGAGATGGGTGGCGAGCGGCCAGCGCAGACGATCGCCGCGCGCCGACACCCAGATCCACACGATCGCCGCCGAGATCAGGAAGCGCCAGAGCAGCGACACCTCGGGGGGAACGGTGGCGACCTGCGCCTTCATGGCGATCCAGCTGGTCGACCAGCCGAAGACGGTGACCGCGTAGAGGACCGCGTCGTAGCCGCCGAAGCGCGTGGCGGCCGGGTCGACGGGCGAGGCGGCGGACGGCGTGGCGGTCATCACGGGTTCCGGTCAGAAGAGGTCGCGACACGAGGCGGCAGGCGGCCCCGTTTCCATGTCGCCCGCCGGGTCGTCGCGGTCCAGCGAATGTTGCTGATTCGATCGATCACGCCACTTGATGTCCGCGGCGCAGCGGATCGTGAAACCGTGCGGTGCCGGGTGGGGCGTCAGTCACCACCGCCGCCGTCATCGCCGCTGCCGTCACCGCCTCCTCCGCTATCGCCGTCGCCCCCTCCTCCGCCATCGCCATCCGCCGAACCGTCGTCGGCGTGAGACGGCGACGAAGCGGAATCGGCGTCCGGCGGACCGGCGGTCGCCGCGGCGCCGTCGCCGTGGTGCCCCGCCGACGTCGGAGCGGAGGCGGAGGGTTCGGCCGGTTCGGCGGCGAGCATATGGAGCGCTTCGGCGCCGAGCAGCACGGCGCCGCCGGCCGCTGCGGCGACGGCGCCGGCGGCCGGGGCATTCGGCGAGGCGGCTCCACCGCCTTCCTGCGAGGATGCGGCCCGGCGAACGCTCGCGACCCGCGGCGGGGCCTCGCCCGTGACCCGGTCGGAGACGGAGGCCGTGTCCTGCGGGCCGGCCGCTTTCGAGCCGTTCGCCGGCGAAGCCTCGCGGCGCCGGAGCCAATCGGTCAGCCAGCCCATCGGTCACCTCCGAACGTGGACGATCGACCGACCCGCCAGCGCGGATCGGATCGGCACAGTAGCACGCGGGTGCGGGCGGGCGCGAGGCCGAGGCCCTTCGCCACGTCCGACGAGGGGGCGCGATCAGAGATCGTCGACGACGAGGAGATGCAGCGAGCGGGGGCCGTGGGCGCCGAGCAGGATGGTCTGCTCGATGTCGCCGGAGCGTGACGGGCCGGTGATCCAGTTGACGGTGCGCGGCATCTTGCCCTCGCCGAAGGTGGCGCGGACGCGGGCCCAGACCGTCTCGTAGTCGCCGGCGATGTCGGAGGCCTTGACCACCACGAGGTGATGCTCGGGCAGGAAGTTGAGGGTCGTCGGATTGTCGGCGCCGGAGACGAGCGCCACCGTACCGGTCTCGGCGACGCCGGCGTAGGCGTGGGAGAGGCCGGCGAGGTCGTGGCCGTCGGAACGACCCTCGGCGACGGTGAGCTGCGGCTCGCGGTCGAAGGGAAGGCCGGTCAGGCGCGGATCGACGCCGCGGCGGATCGCCTGCGGCAGGTTCTTGGAGCGCAGGTAGCGGGCGACCGCGGCGGGCACGTCGTCGGCCGAGGCGAGGCGCTCGGTCGAGGCAGCGACCTTGTCGGCCATCTCGAGGAAGAGATCGAGGCGACCGCGCGCGTCGCGCTGGCCGCGGGCGGGCACCAGACCGGCGCGATGGGCGGCGAGGCGATCGACGACGGCGGCACGGCGCGCGTCGTCGTTCGACCCGGTGTGGAGGGAGCGGCGGATCTTGCCGAGGACGGCGTCGCGAGCTGTCATATGCAGGACTCTCACATGTTGAAAGGTCGCGGTGGGATCAGGCGGTGCGTCCGCCCTTGGCTTTCCACTGGTCCATGAAGGTCGCCCCTTCCGGGGCCGGCATGTCGCGCATCTTCGTCCAGCCGGAGGCGAAGAAGGGCAGCTTGGCGATGCGGCCCTTGCCAGCGCCCATCAGGCGCAGCGCGGTCGACGAGGCGCGTGCGGCGAGGCGATAGAGCCCCGGCCGGGCGGCGAGGAAGGCCCAGAAGCCGAGACCGCTCCTGAGCGCCGCCGGGTTCAGCGCCCGCTCCCATTCGCGGTTGCGCCAGGCGCGCATCATCCGCGGCAGCGGGATACGCATCGGGCAGACGCTCTCGCAGCGGCCGCAGAAGGTCGAGGCGTTGGGCAGATGGCCGGCCTTGTCGACGCCGACCAGCGTCGGGGTCAGCACCGCGCCCATCGGGCCGGGATAGACCCAGCCGTAGGCGTGGCCACCGACCGCCTGGAACACCGGGCAATGGTTCATGCAGGCGCCGCAGCGGATGCAGCGCAGCATCTCCTCGAACTCGGTGCCGAGCATCGCCGAACGGCCGTTGTCGAGGAGGACGACGTGGTATTCGCCCGGCCCATCGACGTCGCCGTCGCGACGCGGGCCGGTGGAGAAGGTCGTGTAGACCGAGAGCTCCTGCCCCGTCGCCGAACGGGCGAGGATACGCAGCAGCGTGTCGACGTCCTCGAGGGTGGGCACGATCTTCTCGATCGAGGCCATGACGATGTGGGCCTTGGGCAGCGTCTGGGTAAGGTCGCCGTTGCCCTCGTTGGTGACGATGATCGAGGTGCCGGTCTCGGCGATGAGGAAGTTCGCGCCGGTGATGCCGACGTCGGCGACCAGGAACTTCTCGCGCAACACGGTGCGCGCCTCGGTCAGCAGCGTCACCGGCTCGGTGAGGTCGCGCTCCGGCTCCAAATGGGTGTGGACGCGGCGGAAGTCGCCGGCGACCTGCTCCTTGGTGAGGTGCACCGCCGGGGCGACGATGTGGCTCGGGTGCTCGCCGCGGAGCTGGATGATGTATTCGCCGAGGTCGGTCTCGACCGGCGTGATGCCTTCCTTCTCGAGGTGATCGTTGAGGGCGATCTCCTCGGTGATCATGCTCTTGCCCTTGGTCACCGTCCTGGCACCGAGGCGCTTGCAGATGTCGGTGACGATGCGGCGGGCGTCCTCGGCGCTCTCGGCCCAATGGACGTGGCCGCCGGCCTCGACGACCTTCTTCTCGTAGGCCTCGAGATAGAGGTCGAGGTGCTTCAGCACGTGGCTCTTGAGATCGCGGCCGGCGTCGCGCAGCGCTTCGAACTCGGGCAGCGCCTCGGCCGCCTTGATGCGCTTGGCGATGAAGCCCTTCTCGACGTTCTTGAGCGCCTTCTGCAGCGTCGCGTCGGCGAGCGCGCGGGTGGCGTTCTCCTTGAAGGCGGGGGACGTGACCTGCATCGTCAGGCTCCCTTCTTCGTCGCGCCGATCGCCGGGCCGTCGGCCATGCCGGCGAGCACTTCGGCGACGTGGCGGACCTCGACCTTCGAACCCTTGCGGGAGAGGCGACCGGCCATGTTCATCAGGCACCCCATGTCACCGGCGAGCAGCGTCGAGGCGCCGGCGTCGGTGATGTTGTCGGTCTTCTTGTCGACGATGGCGCCGGAGAGATCCGGGTACTTCACCGAGAAGGCGCCGCCGAAGCCGCAGCAGACGTCGGGGTCCTTCATCTCGGTGAGGGTCAGGCCGTCGACGGCGGAAAGCAGCTTGCGCGGCTGATCCTTGACGCCCAGCTCGCGCAGGCCCGAGCAGCTGTCGTGATAGGTCACCGTGCCGGCGAACTTCGCCCCGGTCGCGGTGACGCCGAGGACGTCGACGAGGAAGGAGACGAGCTCGTGGCTCTTGGCGGCGAGGCGTTCGGCGCGGGCCTTCCACGGGTCGCCGTCGTCGAAGAGCTCGACGTAATGGGTGGCGATGTGACCGGCGCAGGAGCCCGACGGGGCGACGAGGTGGTCGTAGCCCTCGAAGGTCTCGATGACCTTCTTCGCCAGCATCGCCGCGTCCTTGCGGTCTCCGGAGTTGAAGGCGGGCTGGCCGCAGCAGGTCTGCGCCGCCGGAACCACCACCTCGCAGCCGGCGTCCTCGATCAGTTTGACCGCGGCGAAGCCGACGGTCGGGCGAAAGAGGTCGACGAGGCAGGTGACGAAGAGCGCGACCTTGGGACGAGAGGCGGAAGCGGCTGCTGACATGGGAGAGCGTTCGACCGTGCCGCGGAAGGAGGCGGATCCGTCGCGCCGGGCACCGTCGACGGGGTGGCGCGGGGGCCGCGCGCGAAGGTGGACCATAGATCGGCCGCAGAGAGCCGTCAAACCACGTGGTAAGTTTTTCTGGCCAATGACTTGCGCCGATCGCGGCGGTGACTACATCCGGAGAGCCACGTCCCGCCGTTCGTCTTGCTGCGATGCGAACGAGGCGATAACGACGGATCTCGACGGCGGCGCATGCCGGCCGCGACCTCCTTCGCCCGGAGACGACAGATGCCCGATCTCGACGAGCCGACCTCCGCCGACATCCCGGCGACGCAGGTGTCCCGCGGTTTCACGCCTCATCCGCGCCGCGCCGAGATCGTCGGCGAGATCCACGCCCGGCCCTTCCGGGCAGCGAGGCCGCCGCGCATCTTCCTGCATCACGCCTTCGCCGCCGATCGCCACGTGGTGGAGAAGGACCGCGCCTTTCTCGATCGCTTCTGCCGGGCGCGCGGCGCACCGGGGCCGGGGGCGGACAGCCGCCACCATGTCGTCGCCTTCGCCGGCGGCACGCTCGCCTGGGAACGGCACGCCGAGTTCGTCACCTACACCTGGGACGGGCCGCTCACCGAGGGCGCGGCGCCGTTCGGACCGCTGCCGTCGAACCACCCGTTCGGCTCCGACTTCGTCCAGCCGGGGCCGATGCTGGTCGCGGCGCGGCTCGATCTCCTCGCCGATCCCGGCGACCTCACGGGCGCTGCCGCGAGTTTCGATCCGGCGAGCCTGTGCATCTCGGAGGCCTACGGCGGCTCGGCCGTGACCATGACCGACTTCCGCCAGGACGGCGACGGGCGCACCCGCATCCTCGTCCTCGACCGCGGGCTGACCGCCCAGCAGGCCGGCGCCCTGTCGCAGCGGCTGCTCGAGATCGAGACCTATCGGTCGCTCGCCATGCTGGGGCTGCCGGTGGCCCAGGAGGTCGGGCCGGAGGTACGGCGGCTGGAGCGCGAACTCGCGGCCGTCACCTCGGAGATCCGCGCCACCGAGGGGCTCGCGGCCAACCGCGGCCTGCTCGAGCGCCTGTCGGCGCTCAGCGCCGAGGTGGAGAATCGCTCGGCGGCAACGAGCTATCGATTCGGCGCGACCCGCGCCTACGACCAGATCGTGCTCGACCGGCTGGCGATCCTCGACGAGCGCGGCGTGCCGGGACATTCGACCTGGGCGAGCTTCCTCGCCCGCCGGTCCAAGCCGGCGATGCGGACGGTGAACGGCATCGCCGAGCGGATGAGCGACCTCTCCGAGCGGGCGGCGCGCACCGCGCAACTGCTGCGCACCCGGGTCGACGTCGACCTCGAACAGCAGAATCGCGATCTGCTCGAATCGATGAACAGGCGCGCCCGTCAGCAGCTGCTGCTACAGCAGACGGTCGAAGGGCTGTCGGTGGCGGCGGTCAGCTACTATGTGGTCGGCCTCCTCGGCTACGCCTTCAAGGCGGCGAAGGAGGCGCATATGCTGCCGATCGACGCCAGCATCGCCACCGGCCTCGCCGTGCCGGTGGTGTTGGCCGGCGTCTTCTGGGTGGTGCGCAGCATCCGCAAAGCGCACGCGCCGGACGGCGAAGGGCATTGATCGCCGAAATTGGCGATCGAAAAAGGCGAAGGCCCCGGAATCGCTCCCGAGGCCTCGTGTTCTCATCCGTCGGTCCGTCACCGGCGTCGGGCGCCGCGGACCGGGAGAAGACTCACTTCTTCTTGCCGTCGGCGGCGAAGGAGAGGACGTAGGCGGCGACGTTCTCGGCGGCCGCGGTGTCGGCCTTGAAGCCGGCGAAGGCCATCTTGGTGCCCGGGTTGAAGGCCTTGGGGTCGGCGAGGTAGGTCGCGAGGGTCGCCGCGTCCCAGGCCTTGCCGGCGTCGCCCATGCCCTTGAGGTCGGCGCCGTAGCCCTTGAAGTCGGCGATGGAGGCCATCTTGCGGCCGTCGACGCCGTTCAGCTCCGGACCGACCTTGTTCTTCGCGCCTTCGCCGATGGCGTGGCAGATCTTGCACTTCGAATTGAACAGGCCTTCACCGGCGGCGGCGTCGCCCGCATAGGCGTTGCCGGCGGCGGCGGCGAAACCGAGGGCGGCGAGCAGGATAACCTTCTTCATGTCTTCACTCCCATGGCGTGATGAACGGGTCGGATAGCCGATCGGCACGCTCTAGGCGACGCCGGGCCGCTTTCATATCAGGAAATTGGACCAATTCGAGACCCCCGGAAATGCCTTTTCGGCAGTTTCGGCCGATTTTCGCCGGTCCGCGCCCGACGCGCGGCCGATACCGGCGACACCGCGAGATCCGAAGCCTCACCCTTGGTCATATACGCGAAGTCTAATGCATGTCGGACTTTTTCGCGGTCTCGGACCGCGGAATCCGGGGGGATTCCTGCGAACCGGTTGCAATGCGATCGATCTGTGGCACTCTGTCGCATAAGAGCACTCGTCATCCATAAGTCGAGGCCATCAGGGCGAGGAAGAGACATGACAGAACTCGTGGTGGGGAATACGCCTCCGGGAATCGCCGCGACCGAACCCAAGGTCCGGGCCATCACCGTCGACGACATCTCCGCGGCGCTGTCCGACGGGCTGCGCGATTTCCGCGCCGCTCCCGCCTTCGGCCTGCTGATCGGCACCCTCTATGCCCTCGGCGGCAATCTCATGTTCTGGGCGGCGGCCTCTTTCGACTTCCTGTTCATCGCCTACCCGCTCGCCGCCGGCTTCGCGCTGGTGGCGCCCTTCGCCGCGGTCGGCATCTACGAGACGAGCCGGCGGATCGCCACCGGTGGCGATCTCTCGGTGACCGCCCTGATCGGCGCGGTGCCGGCGCATGCGCGCCGCGAACTCGGCTACATGGCGCTGGTCACGGCCTTCGGCATGATCGCCTGGATCTACGCCGCCGGCTTCGTCTATGCGCTGTTCTTCGGGCTCCGGCCGCTCGACTACACCGACATCGTCACCGCGGTGGTCACGACGCCGCGCGGCATCGCCTTCCTGATCGCCGGCAACATCATCGGCGCCGTGATGGCCACGGTGATCTTCTCGGTCAGCGTCGTCGCCTATCCGATGCTGCTCGATCGCGACGTCGATTTCGTCACCGCGATGATCACCTCGATCCGGGCGGTGTTCGCGGCGCCGTTGGTGATGCTCGGCTGGGGCATCTTCGTCGGCACCCTGCTCGGCGTCGCCATCCTGCCGATGTTCCTCGGCCTGATCGTCGTCCTGCCGCTGCTCGGCCACGCCACCTGGCACCTCTACCGCCGCGCCGTCGAGGCCTGAGTGGCGAGTGACCCGACCGGACGAAGAAGAGCCCTCGGGAAGCGGTGCTTCCCGAGGGCTCTTCGATTCACGAAACGGAGGGCGGCGTACCGGCCGCCCGGAGAGTCGCCGAACAGAGGGCGGCGTACCGGCCGCCCGGAGAGTCGCCGAACAGAGGGCGGCGTACCGGCCGCCCTCGGGGGAGCTCACAACACCACCACCTTGGTGCCGACGCCGACGCGGCCGTAGAGGTCGGTGACGTCCTCGTTGCGCATGCGGATGCAACCGGAGGAGACGGCCTTGCCGATGGTCCAGGGCTCGTTGGAGCCGTGGATGCGGTATTCGGTCGAGCCGAGGTAGAGAGCGCGGGCGCCGAGCGGGTTGTCGGGGCCGCCGTCCATGTGCCGGGGCAGGTCGGGCTTGCGCTTCAGCATGGCCGGCGGCGGCGTCCAGCCGGGCCATTCGGCCTTGCGGGTGATGGTGTGGGTGCCGGCCCACCGGAAGCCGGGACGGCCGACGCCGACGCCGTAGCGGCGCGCCTTGCCGCCCGCCTGGACGAGATAGAGATGGCGGGAGCCGGTGTCGACGACGATCGTGCCGGGCCCCTGCTTGCCGTCCCAATCGACCTCGGTCGGCAGGAACTTCGGATCGATGTCGTCGGCGCTGCGACGCGCCTCCTGCCGATCGACCGCGGCGTGGCGCACCGGCGCGGCGTAACGGCTCGCCGGCGCCTCGGGCGGCGGCGGGGCGTAGACCACCGGGCCGGTGACGTCGCGATAGCTCGGGCGCAGCTGCATCACCCAGGGGGCGGCGAGATCGGGCGAGAGGATCACCGGCGGGCGAGCGGCGTAGCGGCTCTCGGCGTCGGCGGGACGGGTCGGGGCGAAGAGGGCCGTGACGGCGCAGGCACTCGCCAGGAGTAGGGTCGAACGGGTCATCGTCGTACTCGGAACAGGAACGAAACCACGCACCGCGTCGCATTCCGTCGATCGAACTCGGCTCGTCGGGACCCTCGGCGGCAGTCGAGACGAGCATGCGGCCGTGCCGACCACCGAATGGTGAACGAATTCCATCGCGATTCGATCGAGCACGGAAAGGTTTCGTCATGGTTACCGCGCGGTTACTCGACGCGGCCCGCCGCGGCGCGGCGAAAACGACCGGGGATGCGGCGTCACGGGCGGCGGACCGTGCGTCAAGAACGATTCTTTAAGGACGACGGGCTAACCATTCGCGGACGAGCAACGTCGATCCGAGAAGCGCAGGGGCACTCATGGCCGCGAGAAAGATGTTCCGCATCGAAGCGATCGCCAGCGGTGCCGCCGGCACCGGCGACCGCGCCGAAGAGCGTCATCGCGAGTTGTTGGAGGAGGTCCGCGGCCTGCGCAAGCTCGTCCAACCGACCCAGGAGTTGAGCGAGAAGGCGTTCGAGCAGTTGCGGCGCGATCAGCACGAAGCGTTGAAGATCAAGGCGGAGATGGATCTCATCTACGAGGCGATCAACCGCACCAAGCGCGAGATCGCCACCCTGCACGTCTCCGGCTGCAACGGCCAGGAACTGTCGCGCGTCACCAACGAACTCGACGCGGTGGTCGACGGCACCGAACACGCCACCGAAAGCATCCTCGCCGCGGCGGAGGTGATCGACGAGCGCGCCGGCAACCTCGCAGCCAAGCTCAAGGGTGACGACCAGGGGCTCGCCAACGACATCCAGGACCAGATCGTCCAGATCTTCGAGGCCTGCAACTTCCAGGACCTCACCGGCCAGCGCATCACCAAGGTGGTGGGCGCCCTGCGCTTCGTCGAAGAGCGCATCATCAAGATGATGGAGATCTGGGGCGGCGTGGAGAGCTTCAAGGAGATCGAGGTCGAACTCGAGCATCGTCTCGGCGATCAGGCGCTGCTCAACGGCCCGTCGCTCGGCTCCGACAACGGCATCGCCAGCCAGGACGACATCGACGCGCTGTTCGCCTGAGGCGACACCTCTCCCCGACGATCGCGGGCGCTTCGGCGCCCGTTTTCATTTTGTTCCGTTCGATCTAGCCTGCGAGCGAGGATTCGGCGACGGTGCGTCGCCGGAGCGGGAGGGGGACGAGATGGCGGGACAGGACGACGACGGCGTGGCGATCGGCGCGGACGGGCGGCCGCGGTGTTGGTGGCCGGGCGACGACGAGCTCTATCGCCGCTATCACGACGAGGAGTGGGGCCGGCCGGTCGGCGACGATCGCAAGCTCTTCGAGAAGCTCTGTCTCGAGGGCTTCCAGTCCGGCCTGTCGTGGATCACCATCCTGAGGAAGCGCGAGAACTTCCGCCGCGCCTTCGCCGGTTTCGATCCGGAGACGATCGCCCGGTTCGACGAACAGGACACGGATCGCCTGCTCACCGACCCCGGCATCGTGCGCCATCGCGGCAAGATCGAAGCGGTCCTGACCAACGCCCGGCGCTACCTCGAGCTGATCGAGAAGGAGGGCTCGCTCGCCGGCTTCGTCTGGCGCTTCGAGCCGGACGGCGCGACGCGGCCGGCGCGGATCACCAAGACGGCGGTCTGCGCCATGTCCACCACGAAGGAATCGACCGCCCTGTCGAAGGAACTGCGCAAGCGCGGCTGGGCCTTCGTCGGACCGACCACGGCCTATGCCTTCATGCAGTCGATGGGGCTGGTCAACGACCACATGGAAGGGTGCTGGGTGCGCGAAGCGGTGGAGAAGGAGCGCGCCGCCTTCGTCCGGCCGGGTTGAAGGGGGACACCCCGCGACGACCATTCGCGTCGGCGACTTTGTACTTCCGCCTCGTCTTCTCCATAGTGCCGAGGCACTCCTGGAGCGGGGTCGTCCCGACCCGCCGCCTACCCTCCGCCAGACGAGCCCGCTTTCGATGTCCCGACCGACCGACCCTTCGCCGCTCATCCCTCGCGCCTCGGGCCCGCGGACCTGGACGCGCCGGCGGGTGACGGCGGCGCTCGGCGGCCTCCTGATGACGACGCTGGCGGTGCCGGCCCGCGCTCAGGAGGCGGAACCACCGCTCGACCCGCGGCTCGCCGCCGACACGGTCACCTTCCAGGTGCGCAAGCACATCTTCAAGGGTTCGCTGGTGCGCCCGCGGGTCGGACCGAAGCGGCCGGGGATCCTGCTCATCCCCGATCAGCGCGGTCCCAACCCCTATTGGCGCGGCCTCGCCCGGCGCCTCGCCATGGACGGATTCGTCGTCCTGCTGCCCGATCTCCTCGCGCCCTTCAATCTGCCGGAAGGGTCGGACGAGGGCATGAACCTGATGGCACGGATCATCCCGGCCGAACATCAGCTGGCGCTCGACGCCGCCGCCGATCTCCTCGCCAAACATCCCGAGTGCAACGGCTCGATCGCGGTGATCGGCTTCGTCTGGGGCGGTCCCTATGCCATGCAGTTCGCCATCACCGGCGCACGGGTGAAGGCGGCCGTGATCTATTACGCGACGCTGCCGTCGCCGGAGAAGGTGGCGACGGCCAAGGTGCCGGTGTTGTTCCACTGGGCGGAGAACGACCCGCGCACCGCGCCGCAGATCGAAGCGGTCGAGAAACGGATGATCGGTGCGGCGCGGGTGTTCCAATCCTGGGTCTATCCCGGGCTCGCCGGCGCCTTCGCCTCCGACCCCGGCTCCCGCGGCTACGACAAGGAAGCGGCCGATCGCGCCTACGATCGCACGGTCTTCTTCCTCAGGCGCCATCTCGGGGTGACCGGCTGACGCGAGCGCCCACGGAAGCTCAGCGGCGCGGATCGCCGTGGGGGCCGGAGAGGAGATGCACCGTGTAGGTGTCGACGACCCGGCCGCGCAGGGTGCGCTCGCGGGTTCCCAGGCTCCGAACCTCGTCGAAACGGCCGGCGAAGCGCGCCAACTCGCTCTTGCGGGCGCGGGTGACGAAGAGCGCCGGCTTCTCCAACATCGCCGGATCGGGCGGCGGCAGGTGCGCGTATCGTTCGGGATCGGCGAGCGGAACGACATGGTCGGTGCCGAGGCGGCGCATGAACTGGCCGGCGAGCGCGTAGCTCGGCACGGCGATCGAGGCCGCTCCGGTCTCGCGGCGCAGCGCTTCGATATCGGCGGCGAAGGCGTCCCAGCCGCGCATCTGCGCCGTTGGATCGCGTTCCGGCGGCAGCACCACCAGCGCCACCACGGCATGGACGTAGAGGAGCGCCGTCACGCCGAAGCCGAGCGGGGCGGCGATGCGAGCGGCGGTGGCGGCGAGCCGCGCCGTGCGGCCGTCGAGATCGGCGACGGCGGGGATCGCGCGCGCCGCCATCCAGGCGAAGCCGGCATAGAGCGGCGCCGGCCAGTTGCCCTCGATGCCGCCGTGGAAGGAATGGAAGACGAGATAGGCGAGGAAGGGCAGCGAGGTGACGAGCGGCAGCGCCGCCGCTCCCTCCCCCGCCCGCCACGACCGCGCGGTGCGCAGCGCCCCCCACACGGCGAACGGCGCCAGCGGCAGACCGATCAGCAGCCACTGCACGCCGAGGAACTCGAGGAACTTCTCCGGCCGCATCCCGTGCGGCACGGTGCGGCCGAACTGTTTGGCGAAGGAGATCCAGCCGTGCTCGGCGTTCCACAGGACGACGGGGGTGAAGAGAGCGACGGCGATCGCGCCTCCGGCCCACAGCTGCCAGGTGGCGAACCAGCGCCGCGTCTCGCGCGTCGACACCAGCCACACGACGATGCCGAGGCCGAGGAACAGCACCGAATATTTGGAGAAGAGGCCGAGGCCGGCGGCCACCCCGACGGCGAGCCACCAGTTCGGGTTCCGCGACGTGGCGAGTTCGGCGAGCGCCCACACCGTCGCGCCCCAGAAGAACACCGAGGGCGTGTCCGGGGTCATCAGCACCGAGCCGGCGCCGATCAGGATGGTGGCGTTGAAGAGCACGACGGCGCGGGTCGCGGTGGCGCGGCCGTCGACGAGCGCGACGGTGCGCCACAGCAGGAACGATCCGACGAAGGTGGCGAGCGGCGAGAACACCCGGAGGCCGAAGGCGGTGTCGCCGAAGATCTCGCGCCCCGCCCGGATCACCCAGGCGACCATCGGCGCATGGTCGTAGTAGCCGGCCTGCAGCTTCAGCGACCACAGACGGTAATAGGCTTCGTCGTCGGTGAGCCCGGCGAAGCCGGCGACGATCAGGCGGGCGACGAGCAGCAGCGTCAGGGCGCCGACCAGCGGGATCGGCGGCAGACCGATCGTCGTCTCACGCCGCGTGGGAGCCGCAACCGCCACCGCGCCCGCCTCACTCACGCCAGGTGAAGACGGCGGAGACGGTGTAGTTGAACACCGCGCTCATCACCGCCCCGGCGAAACCGGCGACCCACGGGCCGGTCTGCATCATCTCGAACAGACCGGTAGCGACCCCCATATTGGCGACCGTGCCGACGAAGCAGACGGCGTAGAAGGTCAGGAGGCCGACGACGAAGCGGAAGCCGGTGAGGCGCCGGTCGCGATAGGTGAGCTGGTTGTTGAGCAGGAAGTTCCAGGTCATGGCGACGACCGTGGCGGAGAACTCGCCCCAGGCGAAGGTGGTGTCGAAGGCGTGCAGAGCCGCCATGAGCGCGATCAGATGGACGAGGATGCCCGAGGCGCCGACCGCCACGAACATCAGGAAGCGGACCGGCACGACGCCGCCGGAGAGCTTGGAGAACAGGAGGCCGAGGTATTCGGCGGTCACCAGACTGTCGAGCTTCGACTCACCCGCCAGACGCTCGCGGAAGGTGAAGGGCAGCTCCACCGTCCTCAGCTTCTTCGGCGCCGAGGCGACGATGTCGAGCAGGATCTTGAAACCCTCGCGCGACAGGCTGCCGGCGACCGCCTCGACCTCGGCGCGGCGGATCATGAAGAAGCCGCTCATCGGGTCGGTGAGGTCGATGTGCAGGAAGCGGCGGGCGAGCGCCGTCGCCGTCTCACTGCCCCAGGCACGGATCGAGGAGAAGCCGTCGCCCTGCGACCCGCCTTCGACGTAGCGGCTGCCGACCACCAGTTCGGCGCCGTCGCGGATCGCGTCGAGCATCTTCGGCAACAGAGCCTCGTCGTGCTGAAGATCGGCGTCCATCACCGCGACGGTGGGCGCGGCCGACGACAACATGCCCTCGATACAGGCGCCGGCGAGACCGCGGCGGCCGACGCGACGGATGCAGCGCACCCGCGGATCGGTGAGCGAGATCTCCTTGGCCACCCGCCAGGTGCCGTCCGGGCTGTCGTCGTCGACGAAGATCACCTCCCAGTCGATGCCGACGAGGGTCGCCGCCAGACGCCGCACCAGTTCCGGCACGTTGGCGCTCTCCTTGTAGGTCGGCACGACGATCGAGAGTTCGGGCGCGACGGTCGAGGCGGCGGCTTGCACGGCGGCTTCCATGGACGAGGTGTCTTTCGAGAAGAAGATCTGCGGTGGTCGACGGCGACTTCGGAGATCCCGTCATGCCGCACCGCCGCATGGCCGCGAACCGTGGCCGATTTGAGGGAGAAATACAATCGGCGTGACGGAATGTCATCGATACCGCCACCGCATCGCCCCGCGGGACGATCACGACCGCACGAACCGGCGTGCGCCCTCGAAAGGACCACGTGGCATCGACATGTCGAAGTCGGCGCTCCGGAAACCCCTTCTCCCCTCGAGGGACCGTTGCGTAATTCTCGAGAGCACGGATTTGCAGACTTGGTGGACATGAACTCAGCCGTCATCCCCGGCGAGCCGCAGGCGATGGAAGGGGACCCAGCGACGTTTCGGTTCGGCGAGACGCCGCCTGGATCCCCTTCCCCTCCGCTGCGCGTCGGCCGGGGATGATGGGGTGGACGGCCC